>QNBH01000028.1 GCA_003645645.1 Spirochaetota bacterium
CATGAAGAGAAAACCCATGTATATAGTATGTCTGGATCTCGAGGGAGTACTGGTTCCCGAAATATGGATAACATTTGCAGAAAAAACGGGAATAAAAGAACTTCGTCTTACCACCCGTGATATCTCGGATTACGATATTTTAATGAAAAAGCGTATAAAGATACTCAAAGAAAACAACCTAAAGCTAAAGGATATTCAGAATGTAATTGGTAGCATGGAACCGCTTGAAGGAGCAAAAGAGTTTCTGGATGATCTCAGGGCTAAAACCCAGATTATTATCCTTTCGGATACTTTCCAGGAGTTTGCAAAACCTCTTATGGAAAAGCTGGGACGGCCTACCCTTTTCTGCAACAGCCTTGTGCTCGACGGCGACGGTTCAATAGTGGATTATACATTAAGACAGAAGGACGGGAAGCGTCAGGCGGTGGAGGCGCTCAGATCCATTGGGTTTAAAGTAATTGCAGCAGGCGACTCTTACAATGATGTTACCATGCTTAAAGCAGCAGACAGGGGTATTTTTTTCAAGCCGCCTCAAACCATTTCCGAGGAGTTTTCACAGTTTCCTGTAGTGCATACCCATGAGGCACTTATGAGAGAAATTGATAAAATCCTTTCTGCTTGACAGGATTAAGCTCACCGATAAAATTGTTTTAATGAAGCGTCTGTTAAAAGAGAAAGCATTACCTCTTTTTATCTTTATGATTTGTACTATCTTCCTTCTTGCCGGGTGCGAAAGAGCGAGTAGAATAACAGCGGAAGGGCTTGAAAGCAGGATAAAGGAGCTATTGGAGCTGCCCACCGTGCAGTACATCTACCGCGATATAGTGTATTTGAGTGAAGAGGAGAGGTTTCTCATTTTTACAACCGTGGATAAGAGGCTTCTTTTTTCTGTCAATGTGGTGGTTGTGGCCGGATTGGATCTGAAAGAGGGGATAAACGTAATTCCCCTGCAGAGGGGAAGAGCAAGGGTGGAGTTACCCCCTGCCAGA
This sequence comes from Spirochaetota bacterium, assembly GCA_003645645.1. Classification (GTDB taxonomy): domain Bacteria; phylum Spirochaetota; class Spirochaetia; order SPDA01; family B32-G16; genus B32-G16. The sequence continues at coordinate 990 of QNBH01000028.1, forward strand.
ATACTTTCTGTGGATGCAGATGAGGGTAGTATCGAACAGTACTTTGTTAAAGAAAGGGGTAGAGCTATAAGCAGGCTGGAATATTACGATGAGATAAACCGAAAAAAAGAAGATATTCGCAGAGATGCCATTGAGCGCAATATTCTCTTTAAAGCCGAAGAGAATGCAAAGAAACTTGTACGAAACTTTCTTCATCTGGCAGGATTCGATGAGGTGGAGTTTGCAAGGATAAAAATGACTGGAGAAGGAGGATAATGGTTCCCGGAGGCAAGATCACCAGAAAACTTCTCCTCTACTGTATACCTCTGCTTATAATGCTGGGCATAGGCTTTTTTATTCTGTCAAAACCTCTCTTTAATATTGATCTGGACTTCTCCCTGATAAGGAGAGAACAGAGGGCTGTCTCCGTTGCTCTTTTAAGCGAGGCAAGGGAGATTTTTTCTTTTTCTACAGTGGAGTTCGTATATAATGCGGTTTTCCCCTACGATTTCCTTCCAGAAGAGGAGCGCCTTTATATTGTCCTGGATAAGGCGAAGGAAGGGGTAGATTTGCCCCCCGAAGATAGATTGGCTGTAGAGATTTTCAATTTCTGCAGAGAGATAAACTTGAATATATACGAGAAAGCCTACCACTTTGTGGTGATTACGGCTCTGGTAAAAGCTGGTTTTGATCTGGAAGGAACCGTGTATGAGAATCCTGCTTCCTTGGAGAACCCGGAGGAGTATGTGCGTATTAACCGGGACAGGAGAATACTTAAGCTGAAAATGCCCGAACCATCAATTACCAGCTTTGTAATTCAGGATAGTACCAGCTCAAGCTATAAATATCCCGATATTCCAATTACCCCCTATAACTGGAAGCGGCTTATAGATCTTGTATCGGAAAACATAATAGATAGAGTAGAAGAAGAGGGGATTCTGGAGGTTGCCAGAAGAAGGGGCGAGAAGTTTCTCGAGAGGTTTTTTAATGATGCAGGCTTTGAGAAAATCATTTTTGTGTATGAAGGATAAAGGTAAATGATTCGTACTGCTTTATGGTTCTCTTATTTTTCTCTATTCACTTTTACAACCATACTCTGCTTTATTCCCTATCTCATTTTAAAGCTCCTTGGATTGAATCAAATGCTTAAAAAGTACATGTCGGCAATTGCCTATATCTGGGGCAGACACAGCTTCTGGGCGGCCGGTGTCAGGGTAGAGGTTACAGGAGTGGAAAATATTCCGAAAGAAGATAATATACTGTTTGTATCCAATCATCAGGGGATTGCAGATATACCTGTCATACTATCCTTTATTCCCAAGCCAATTGGGTTTATTGCCAAGAAAGAACTGGCCATAGTGCCTTTGATAAATGTCTGGATGCTTGCATTTCACTGTATTTTTATAGACAGGGGTAATATAAAGAGTGCTCATGAAGTGATAGAGAAGGGTGCAGAGAATATTAGGCACGGCTATCCTATGGCTGTATTCCCGGAAGGGACCAGAAGCAGGGGAGAGAAGATGGGAGTTTTCAAGAGAGGTTCCCTGAAACTTGCCCTTAAATCGGAGGCGATTATTGTTCCTCTCACCATAAACGGAACTTACAGGCTGCTGGAAGAAAGGGGGGTTATAACTCCCGGCAAGGTTCGTCTCATAATACATCCTCCCGTGGATGTTAAGAAGTTGTCCGGTGAGGAGAGAAAGGATCTCGCGCAAAGATTACAGAAAATAATAGAAAGTGGATTAAGAGCAAAGGAGGAAGAATAGATGAAGGTTCTTACAAAAGAGTTATGGTTTCAGACCAGACAGAGGAGAGAGTTCATCAACATAACCCGCATGGTAGAAGACCTGGTTAAGCAGAGCGGGGTAAGGGATGGGCTGTGTCTGGTTAATGCAATGCACATTACCGCAAGCGTTTTTATAAATGACGATGAGTCCGGACTGCACCGGGACTTCGATCGGTGGCTGGAGAAGCTTGCCCCCTACCAACCCGTGTCGCAGTACGATCATAATAACGGCGAGGATAATGCGGATGCCCATCTGAAGAGGCAAATAATGGGAAGAGAAGTGGTGGTGGCTGTTACAGATGGGAAACTGCATTTTGGCCCCTGGGAACAGATCTTCTACGGTGAGTTTGACGGAAGGAGAAGGAAGCGGGTACTGGTTAAAATTATTGGAGAGTAGGCAAGACGAGGCTCAACGCAACCATTCGCTTAAGATGTGTCTCTCCTTTATTAGCTTGTACCGTATAAAAGTATTGAGACAAACCATTGCCCGTTCGGCGGTAAGGTATGTGGGAACACCTCCGGTGTCCATTACCTGCCCGAACTTGTTGTACACCGCATCGGCACCGGAAACAACGTTTACAGAAACAACGGTTGGTTTTTTGTGCTTATGCACCGTCTCTACTATTCGGGAAGCAATGTTTTTTTCGTAATGCTCTATCTCTTCGTCGGTGGTATGCAGAACCTGAGCCTGTGGTACTATAGAGATACAGAGGGCATCCACATTACGGGAAGAAAGCATTATATCGATACATTTCTCGAATTGCTCATCGGAGACCATTGGTGTGAGATCGAGTAAGGGCTCAACCACCACAAATGGAGGTAAGACCTCCTTAAGCCTGCTTACAGTCTCTTTATCCAGTGTTGCGAGGATCAGATCACCCAGGTTGTCTGCTGCATAAGTCTTCTCATATCCCGCATTGGCGATCACCGCTACCCTGTTTCCTGTAACCTTAAAGTCATGCAGTAAGGCGAAGGTCTTTATAAAATCACCGTGATCTATCATTGAATCTGCAACAATCAGTCCTGCCTGTTTCATGGCGGCTTTTGCCACATCGTACTCTCCTGAGATACTGGCGGTGTGCGATTGGGTTGCCATCTGTCCTGCTTCTGTTCTTCCCGCCTTGTATACAATGATCGGTTTCTTGCTCCTGGAGGTGATATTGAAAAACTTTCTACCTGCATGTTTCTTAAAACCTTCGATATAGAGGCCGATTACATCCACCATTGGATCGTCTTCAAAGTACTGTACCAGATCTGAAGGGTCGATGTCCAACTGGTTCCCATAACTTACAATAACCTTCGGGGAGATGGCATTACGAAGATTGTAAATCTCCATTATCCCCATGGCCCCACTCTGGCTCAAGATGGCTACATTCTTCTCTTTTTCCAGATTCACCTTAAACTTCTCTTCCGGAATAAAAAATGTATTAAGCCCCTTATGATCACCCTCTCCAGCATACACAATACCCAGGCAGTTGGGCCCCATAATCCGGATATTCTTTTCCTCTCCAATTGCAAGAATTTTCTCCTCGATCTCTCTGTTTTTTGTAGTCTCGCTGAAACCACCCGGAATAAGCAAAATAGCCCTTACACTCTTTTTTGCACAATCTTCTACCACCTGTTCAGTAGCTTCGGCGGGTACGGTGATAATTGCAAGGTCTATAGGCTCTTCTATATCGTGTATCGCCCGGTAGAGAGGGAATGTTTTACCGGAGAAGGTAAGAGAGCCGCCCTTGATATTGACACAATAGAGATCTTCCCTGCCCAATCCAACAAGGTTTTTTACTATGATATTGCCGGCTTTGGTACTGTCGCTTGTGCTGACGCCTATGATCGCTACACCATTTGGTTCGAAAAGAGGTTTAAGGGTCGCCTTTGGTTTAACAGAAAGTGAGGGCGGATGTTTGTCTCTCTTGCGAAATGTAGCGTAGCCGTCTATGGCAATAAAATCATCGTTAAAGTCAAACACAAAGGGATTTATTTCAAACTCTGTAAATACGTAGCGGCTCTTAAAACCTTCGGGGTTGTACAAAAAAAAATCGGAAAAAACTGTGGCAAGTTCGCTTAACTTAACTTCCGTATCCACGATTTTTGAGATATAGTCGGTTTTCCCCTCCTCCAGATATTTTTTCTGGATATGAGTGGAAGCCTGCAATGCCGATGCCCATTCCCTGTCGATTGGTGGAAGTATTAAATTGGGAGGGGAGAAGTTGGAGGCAAAATGTTCTGCATCACTTCCTCCTTTACTGAAAGAAATCACAGGACCAAAAGCATGACTCTCTTTAAAGCCAAGGAGAATCTCATTGCCGAGATCTTTGGAATAATCGATATGTTGAACCAGAAGCACTCCCTCTACTTTTACAGCGCGCTCCTCAAAGAGAGAGCGCATTTTACGCACAGAGTACCTGATAAAATCCAGATCTTTATATACAACCCTTACACCGCCGCTTTTCTGCTTGTGGGTTATCTCCGAAGAGATGACTTTTAATACGACCTTAGGACTCTTGAGTAAAGAGAGAGCACTGTGAGTTATATCTGATTCGTTTCTTATGATGATATAGGTGGGAGTATGGATCCCCATTTCGGAGAGTATCTCGTAGACTTCATATTCAAAAAGCTTCTTTCTCCCCTCTTCCCATGCATTATAGAGGATTTCATCCACATTTCTGACCCATTCGGGAGTACGCATATAGTTCATAAAACTATTCTATATCAGGTCAGGTTAAAAGGCAATTCATAAAGTTTCTATATGTTTAAGAGCCATGGAACGAAACTCCTCAAAGGCTGCTTTCAAATCTTCTAAAGCTCTACTGCTCTCCTCTTCGTTCTTAGCCCTGGCGGTCTCCTCCAGCCATTTTGATTGCTCTCCCAGTTTGTTTACAGAAAGGTTGAATGCACCTCCCTTCATAGAGTGTGCTTCTCCTCTAAGCTTCTCAAAATCTTTTGACGACAGGGCCTGGTGCATAAGGGGAATTTGTTCTTCTGCCTTTTTTAAGAAGGCTTTAAGCACATTACGAACCACTTCCTCATTTCCCATGAACGTCTCAATCGCCTCTTTATAATCGAAAATGTAATGAGAGGCTTCAGCAGATGAAGGTGCCTGTGAAACCATGCCGGAATTAGAGCCGGTCAGTGCAAGTGATGGCTGCTGTGGTGCTATCCATTTCTTAAGCAGGGGTAATACATCCTTCTTTTTGAAGGGTTTTACCAGGATATCGTTCATACCTGCTTCAAGGCATCTTTCTCTTTCACCTTTTACTGCGCTTGCAGTTGCAGCAATAATAGGGGTTCTGATTCCCATTTCCCTTATTTTTATCGAAGCCTCATACCCGTTCAACTCCGGCATCTGCACGTCCATGAAAATAAGAGAGAAGTGTTCCCGTTCTACAGCCTGGACTGCTTCCAGACCGTTGTTTGCAACACGTACGGTACATCCCAGACTTTCAAGTATTGTCTTAAACAGTTGCTGGTTAACTTCGTGATCTTCTGCTATGAGAATGGCCTGATCTTTAAAGGTTTCCTCTTCGACTTCTTCGATCTCTTCTAATGGGGCTGTCTCTTCCACCATTTCCAGCTCAGACTCACTTAAACTTAATTTTTTAAGGCAATCGAAAAGCTCCCGTTTTTTAAGCGGCTTGTTGAGGTAGGCATCGAACCAGTGAAGAAGCTTCATTTTTGCCTCATCGCCGCTTTTCCCCGCAGGGCTTAAAAGAACAAGTTTTGTCGAGTTTATCTGTTTATCGGCATTTATCTCGCTGGCAAGTTGCCAACCGTCCATCCTGGGCATAAGGAGATCGATAAAGCAGATATCGTAGGCTAAGCCCTTATCGGCGGCTTCGCGAAGCATAGAGAGGGCCTGGTGCCCATTTTCGGCCTCGGAGACAAGACATTTACATTCTTCCAGGTACTTTCTTAATACGGACCGGGCGGTATTATTATCATCCACTACAAGGACTTTCGCCTTTGCAGCCTCTTCGGGTACGGCAACAATCCCTCCCTCCCTATCCTGTTTCTTAAGACGAACCGTAAACCAGAAGGTGGAGCCTTTACCATATTCGCTTTCAACTCCTATCTGGCCGTTCATCATTTTGGTTAGATTCCTGGAGATGGAGAGGCCGAGTCCCGTACCACCGAACTTTCTTGTGGTCGAAGCATCGACTTGAGAAAATGCCTTAAAAAGCTTATCCACTCTGTCCTGAGGTATACCAAGCCCTGTATCTCTTACAAAGAACTTTAAAATTACATGCTCATCGGTCTCTTCATGCAACCTTACGGTTACAACCACCTCTCCCTCCCTGGTAAATTTAACTGCATTGTTAAAAAGGTTAACGATAATCTGCCTTAGACGTACGGGATCGCCCCTTAGCAGCACAGGTATATTGGGCTCCAAATACAGGGCAACCTCCAACCCCTTTTTATGTGCTTTCAGAGAAACCAGATCCACAGATTCCTCTACAACGGAGAGAAGATCAAAATCTATAGTTTCCAGATGGAGTTTTCCGGCTTCTATTTTCGAGAAATCCAGTATATCGTTTATAAGGCTTAAAAGTACCTCCGCAGAGAAGCGTACCTGTTCTGCATATTCCTGCTGTTCTTCATCCAGCTTTGTCTCCAGCAGAAGATCGTTCATGCCCATAATGGTGTGAATGGGGGTGCGGATTTCATGGCTCATATTTGCCAAAAAATCTGATTTTATCCTGGTAGATTTTTCTGCATTTTCCTTTTCTGCCTTAAGTTTTTCCCTCTCTTCGATTTGTTCGGTTATATCTTCGATGATTGCAGATATAAATCTTTTGCCAAAATCCCTGGAAAAGACCAATGCGAGGTTCACAAGCCACCAGGCGGAGTTCCCTCCGTTTTTAACATATTTCAATTGACTCTTGTTGTACTTTTCCTCTCCAGAGATAATTTTCTGAAATTTTTTGTTAAACTCCTCTCTGAAGTCATGATGAAGATAAGTGCCGAGCGCCCTTTCTTTTATCTCTTTTTCAGGGTATCCCAGCATTTCGGTAAAATGTGGATTGCAGTGGAGAATCTGCCCCCTTTTACCCAGAACTGCCATGCCCACTTTTGAGTTTTCAAATATTTCTCTGAACAATAAGTCGGCATTTTCCAATTTAAGTTTCCTTCTTAATCAAGCCGATAAGATTAAAAGTTTGCGCCCAATATTTCGGCAGCCTTCTGTAAGAGCATTTCCGGTTTTAACGGTTTGATTATATAGCTGTGAATCCCGAAACTCACCGCTTTTACAACAGTCTCCTTTCTGGAGAGTGCAGAGAAAATAATAATCGGAACTTTTATATTATTTTTCTTTAGGTGATTAAGAACTTCAAACCCATTCATCTCGGGCATCATGAGATCGAGAAATACCAGGTCAAAGTTAATCTTATTAAGATTTTCTATAAACTTTTTTCCGTTTTCATATACATGTACCTTCCATCCGGTTTCGGAGAACACGGTTTTTATAAGCTCCTGAATAACAATATCATCATCAACTGCTGCTACGGTTATATCTTTCCCCAGTGCCTCCAGCTTGTTTTGGGTTAGCTCCACTTTTTCCTCTTCGAATTTGAGCTGGAACGACTCCTGCTTTTCCTTTTTTGGGGCAGAGGCAGTGATAAACTTCTCATTAACCACATCATCATGAGCAAACTCATCCGGTCTTATGCCTATAAGGTCGTCCATTGCATTGCTTAAATTGTTTGTTACCCCAATTCCTTTAAAGTCATAACTTGTCTCTACATAGTCTTTTACAAAACTTGAGTTTGTAAGAATCTTAACTAACCATGGTTTTGCCCCGGTGTGTTCAAGTACGGTTCTAAACAAAAGGGAAAGTTTATCCGAAGCTTCTGAGGAGAGCTCGATATTCGACATCATTATAAGTACTTTGGGTACCTTTATCTGGTAGAGTTCCATCAATTCTGAAATTTTGTATTTTAAGAGCTCGATCTTTTCCCGGTTTAATCCTCTTGCAATCTCGATAAACAGAATATTGTCGTTGAAATGAGCTTCAATTATGCAGGGAGTTGCATCAATTTCCAGTTTTACATTCAGAAGGGAGGATATTGTTTTCAGCAGGGCATCCATTTTTACAGGCTTGGTGAAAACCTTTTTTACTCCGTATTTGGCAATTTCCAATAGCTTGCCTTTATCTACTTTGGAGGAGATCATTATTACCGGAATCGCCGATATATTGGGATTGCTCTGTTTCTCCTGCAGTAAATCAATACTGCTTTTTCGGGAGAGGAAATAATCCATTATAACCAGATCGGGAAGGTCGTTTCTCAACTTCACCATTCCATCCAGACCGTTTTTACCCTGAAGGATATCAAACTGGAACTCGTTTAACTTTTTACTCAGATATTCACGGAAAAGTGAGGACTCATCAATAATTAAGATTTTTTTCATATTTCGCCTCCTTTAACGAAAATCGTGCTCCTGATTAAGGTAAAGGCTCATATGGGAGTCCCGTGCACCTCAAGCTTTAGAGTTCGGAGACTCACATGCAGCTTGAGGTGCAGGGACTACCTGGATAAAGGTTTTCTCAAAAGAAACACAATCTTCGTGGTACTACTTAAAACTTATAACCAAATTTACGAAGTATCTCTTTACGCTCTTTTTTCTCTTTCTCCCCTTCTGTACCCTTCGGAGGAAATCCATCAATTACCCCAATTATCCCCCTGCCTTGATTTGTTTCTCCTACAATAATCTGCAATGGATTTGCTGTCGCAGCATATATGCGTGCTACCTCCTGGCAGTTTTTTATCTGGTTTAAGACATTAATTGGGAAGGCATTTTTAATCACAAGGAAGAAAGAGTGGCCCGCCGAGACTTTTCGGGCACAATCTATAGCCTCCTTTAATAACTGTTCATTATTGCCCTCTGTTCTTATTAAGCATGGGCCCGATGCTTCACAAAAGGCAAGGCCGTACTCCACCCCGGGCACGGAACTTACAAGTATTTCGGAAATATCCTCAACCGTTTTTATAAAATGAGACTGCCCAACAACTATGTTACAACCTTCACTCCATTGAAGCTGAACGGCTTCTATCTTTACTTCCATAATTATTCCTCCAACAATTTATCAAGGTCTATCTCGCATCCCGTGCAGGGCATCTGTATCCCCCAGTTTTCCAGAACACGGGGGTGTATTTCTCCGAAAATGCCCACATTTTTGCCATTATACACTATCTCTGCTGCTCTCCCTCTGATAAATCGAGGGTCACTGGTTTCTTCAAGAGCATAGTCTCTGGAAAGATAAAAGAACACAGCAGAAACTAAAGAGTTTGCCTCGTTGAAGCCTACATTCCTATCGGAAGATAGAAATCCGAGGTAGTTTCTGGTATCCGTACCGTAGTTTTGCGCAGGCTCTGGGTAAACTATCTTGCCGATTTCAAATATATGATGGGGATATACCGCATTTGCAGAAACCGATTCCGAGCACAAAAGATTGGGAAGTATGGAGTTTCTCACATACTCGTATTTTTCTGTCATAGGGTTTTCTATCCTTATAACCCTGTCTTCAGGGATTCCCATGCTGTCTATAAAGTCTTTTCTCGAACCCAGATAGGAATATATCATTTCCTGAAAGCCCAACCCGATCATTATCTCCTTTACCTTGCGGGCAAACTCCTCCTCCCGGGTGAGCCTCCCTACGGTAAACTCTGTGGGCATTATGGGCTGAAACGTTTCCATGCCCCTTCCGATCATAATGTCTTCGATAATATCTACAGGATGAAGAAAATCATTTCTGTACTCCGGCGGGGTAACCGTTATGAAATTATCTTTTAGGCTGGCCTTGCATCCCAACCTGGTTACATTTTTCTTTGCCTCCTCGGGTGTGATTTCGACACCCAGCAGTTTAGAGGCATCTCCCAGATCCAGGGTTATGGGATCCTGAAAGTAGAAGGGTGTAACGACTTCTCTTCCGTACGGCGTGTCGTAAGGATAGATAGTTTTTACAGGTAGAATAGTAAACCCCGAATCCGCAAGATCGCAGGCCATAATAGAGGTGGCGTGTAGGAGAGAGGGATAATCTGTGCCTGTAAGCTCTATGAAAAGCTCACTGTCCCCCACCTGAACTGCTCCGATGCGGGCGCTGTTGATGATGGGTGGTAAGCTCAGCACACCACCATGGGCATCCGTTAGAAAGGGGAATCTGTGGAAGTTTTCTACGATATACCCAAACTCCACCCCCTTTGGGTGCTGTGTCAGGATCTCCCTTAGAGTTAACTCTTTTTCAAATCCCAGGGGAAGGAACTTCGTTTTATCGGGTTCTGCTGCGAAGTATTTTACCGGATAGGTTATGAGATCGCTTCGGTAAATGCCCATGGCTATGGATTTTCTCTTACGTCCATAATTCCAGCACAGCTTCTCCTGGGATTGAATTATGTCTTTAAGCATGGGCTCGTCGATCGATTTGCCACTGACTGCGAAGGCAGTGATATAGGGACGTATAGATTTTAGGGTAGTATCAACCTCCACGGTGCGGTTACCCCAATCTTTTGATTCCTCTTTTGTGGAGAAGAAATTATAGGTCGGGAGCTTTGCGCTAAGAAATATTCTGAGATGTCTTGCAAGGCCGGTTGCAGACCACAGATCAGGCCTGTTGGTGTCGTTTAATTCGATCTTAAGAAGTCCCTCTTCGGGAACTCTGGAATCCAGTTCCGCCTTTGCAGAAGTGAGTATGGAGATAAGCTCCTCTTCATCGAATCTTTTACCCACAAGCTGGTACAGTGTATCTTCGATTACTTCAATCTTGGGCATTCAATGTTTCCTCCTTCTGAGTCTAACACTCTCAATATCGTAAGAGAAAAGTTCGCGTAAATCGTTAAGGCCAAGCGACATTAGAGCCATTCTATCAATTCCAAGGCCCCATGCGAGAACTGGAACTTCCACTCCCAGAGGTTGGGTTACCTCCGGTCTGAAGATACCCGAACCGCCGAGTTCGAACCAGCCCAGTTCCTGATGTTTTATGTGTACCTCTACAGAGGGTTCGGTAAAGGGGAAGTAACCCGGGACGTACATAACTTCCTGAGCACCGGCTACCTCTTCTGCAAACATCTTTAACAGCCCCAGAAGGGTTCTTAAGTTTACCTCTTCTCCCAGGACTATGCCTTCTGTCTGGTAGAAATCGGAGAGATGAGTGGCATCCACGCGATCGTACCGAAAACAGCGTACTATTCCGAAGTATTTTCCAGGAACTTTGGCTCTTGGGAGGGTTTTAGCCGAGAGTACTGTGCCCTGGCTCCTTAAGATCAGGCGGCGGGTAAATTGTCTGTCAAAGGAGTACCGCCAGCCCCTGCTCCCCGTTTTCCAGCCATTTTCATGGGTCTGGGCTACCTGATCCAGGAATGGCTGCTCTATTTGTTTTGCGTATTCAGGTTTTTTAATATGATATACATCATGGATATCCCTGGCAGAGTGAAACTGAGGCATAAAAAGGGCATCGGAATTCCAGAACTCCGTTTCCACCAGAGGCCCGTCGAACTCTTCAAATCCCAGAGACACAAGCTTATTCTTAACCTCTTCTAGAAACTCTCCGTAAGGATTTTTCCTTCCGAGCAGTACCCTCGATGGGGGAATGTTGATATTATACTCACGGAAAGCATTACCCTTCCACTCTCCCGATGAAAGAATCTCCGGAGTTACCGCTCCAATCTCTTCTCCGGTTATTCCCTTCTCTTTAAGTATCTCCTTTACCTTTCTGCCCTCCGGAGTTACCTCATAGATAACCTCCTCTCTTTCTGTAAGCCGGAAGGGAGAGGCGGAAGCACCACGTTTTTTGCTTATCTCGGAGATAACCTCCTTCTGCTCATCGGAGAGCTCGCTCTCTTCGAGGAAACCCGATTCATTTGCTCTGTTAAGGAGAGTTCGTACAATCGAAGGCCATCCACCATGTGATGTGTTTAGAAAAACTTTTTTCCCCTCTCCCATGGAGAGAATGCCCACTTTAGCCAGCCTGCCGTATGCAGAGCCTACATCCTTGTTTTCGAGACCCAAGTATGAGCTTAGTTCAGGGATGGTCATGGAGCCTTTCTCTTTAAGCGTTTTTACAATCAGCTCCTCGGGAGTACCCTTCTCCTGATACTCTTTCCCCAGGTCTGTGAGCTCGTACTGGATTTTTTTGATTCTCTTTTTTTCTTTTATTAGATTCTTTACGGAAAGCCAGCTAAAAACCTGATTGCACTGACCTATATTGAAGGACAAATTTTTTACAAGTTTTTCGGCAGCTAGCTCTCCCTCTGTATTCTTAAGAACCTTAACTTCCAGAGGATGTAAGCTTTTTACATCGATTTCCACTTCCTATCACCCCTCAATTAGTTTGTCTGCAAGAGCCCTCAGGAAAAGCCCCACATCACTGACAATCGATATGGTTTGCATGGAGCCCCTGTCGGATAGTTTTGTTACCGCAGCAGGGTTTATGTCTATACACACGGTTTTAACCCATGATGGCAGCATGTTGGCGGTTCCTATAGAATGGAGCATTGTAGAGAGCATTAAAACCAGGCTCGCGCCTTCGATGATCTCGGCATACCTGTCCTGAGCCTTTATCATGTCCATTTCGGTTTCAGGCAGAGGGCCGTCGTCTCTTATGGAACCTGCAAGACAGTAGGGTATGCCCTTCTTTATGGTTTCGTACATCACCCCTGCTTTAATTCCACCCGCCTCGATAGCCGCAACTATTGATCCGTGGTGGTAGATCCTGTTTATGGTTCTCAAGTGGTTTCGATGGCCTTCGTGAGTAGGTTTCCCCGTATCCATCTCTATACCGAGGGATGTTCCGAAAAACTGATACTCCAGGTCATGCACTGCCAGTGCATTACCCGATAGCAGCCCATTTATATAACCTTCCCTTATGAGTGAAGCCAGTGCCCCTGCTCCCCCCGTATGTATAATAACAGGACCGGCTACGGCCACTATTTTCTTGCCCATCTTTTTTAGCTCTTTCATTTCAGAAGCGATTTGAGTAACCGCCAGCTCCACGCTCCTCTCCGAAGAGACATCGTTGGACATGAAACCAAAAAGGGTTTTCTCGCGTTCACGCTCCAGTGGATGTACATGCACACTCTCAGGAGAGCATACTATAAGGTCTCCTTTTTTTATATCGCGCAGTTTCTTGCAAACGGGGCCGTCGGCAGTAACCACTATAACGCCGTCCATTCGCTGTTTGGCTACACGCCTCCACTGCCCGTTTATAAAAACATCTGTTATATGATTGGTTGTGGAGTAGAAATCCTCAGGCGCACATCGGTCTTCCGGGGCCTCTTTAAGTACGGCTTCCGGAGCCTTTTTCTCGTAACAACCCTGCTGAATAAGCTTATCGGTAAGGGAGGCGAGCTGATCGGCAGTTTTACAGATAAGCTCTATTTCCAGTCTGGAAGGTTCTTTATGGGTTTTCCCCATCTCAAAATTTACTATATAATAGTCGCCGTTTTCTGCGATTATAAGGTTTAGAATCGAGGAAAGTATTCCTGAATCAATGAGATGTCCCTGTGCAACAAATCGTCTTTTCAATGAATCCCCCAAATGAGATAAGAGAGAGTAAGATTAATGGTTTTGCTATTCTACTTCTTTTGAGCCTTTAATGTAAAGGGGATTGAGTGCCCCGGTTGGGCGGTTAAATAATTGTACTCATGGTTTATTTGTGATAGTCTCTTGGATAGGAAAAATCATGAGCAGAGAAGAGATACGCCTTACATCTCTTACCGCTTCCGCCGGGTGAGCATCCAAGTGCGATCCGGAATCGCTGGCGCAGGTTCTGCGCCCTTTAATCGGTAGATTTGATCCGGCGAAGTACACCGAGGTGCTGGTCGGGCTTTCGGTAAGTGATGATGCAGCCGTATACAGGATAGACGAAAATACGGCCGTAATTCAGACAATAGATTTTTTTACTCCTGTTGTGGATAATCCCTACGATTATGGCGCCATCGCTGCGGCAAATGCAATGAGCGATGTTTATGCCATGGGAGGGAGGGTGGTTCTTGCACTTAATGTATGCGCCTTTCCGCCCGAGTTGCCCAATGAAGTTAAACAGGAAATATTAAGGGGAGGAACCGATAGGGTCGCCGAAGCAGGTGGAGTTGTGGCTGGAGGGCATACCGTTGATGATAAAGAACCTAAATACGGATTAAGCGTCATGGGATTGGTTCAGCCTGATAAAATTCTAAGAAAAAGAGGTGCAAAACCCGGCGATATTCTTGTTTTAACCAAACCTCTGGGCACAGGAGTAATAACCACTGCAGGGAAAAGGGGAAGAGCGGAATCTGTTCATATTGAAAAGGCAACAGCCTGGATGAAAGAGCTGAACAGGGGAGCATCGGAGGTCTTTCTTGAGATAGGTGCCCATGCCTGTACCGATATAAGCGGGTTTTCTTTTCTCGGACACGCCTGTGAGCTTGCAGAAAAAAGCGGGGTAGGGCTTAAAATAGATGCAGGTGCCGTGTCTCTATTAGAGGGTGCCTTAAGTTATGCAAAGCAGGGCATGTTCCCCGGCGGAACTCATAAAAACAAAAAGGCATACTCTGCCGGTATACACTTCTCCGGTGAAATACCTGAGAATCTACAACTGCTTTTCTTTACTCCGGAGACCTCCGGCGGGCTCCTTGCAGCAATCGATAAAGAGAGTATTTCCATTTGCAAACGACTTTTTAAGGATAATAACATTCCTTTACATATTATAGGGACTGTTACGGAAAAAGGAGCCTGCCAAATCGAAGTAGAATGAGGAATCCTCTATCTGGCGAATCGTCAAACCAGATGCTTCCAACTAAAAGGCATTTAACTTGAATTGACAGTATCACCGTTTTTCCCAATAATATTACCGGAAGCTGATGGAATCTGGTGGTTCCCGCGGTCTTCAAAACCGTTGGCTGCCGATTACGGCAGCGGCAGGTTCGATTCCTGCCTCTTCCGTGTAGCCGAATAAGATAAAAACAGCAAGATGCGTTTCTTTCCGGGTAAATGTGGAGATGGAATCGTTAAAGCTTAAGGGAATACCTCAAATTGAAAAACTGTTACAGGATAAAAAAATAGCTCACTGGTTTCCTCTGATAAGCAGAGCTCTAACGACAAATATTGTGAGGGAGACTATTGAAACCATCCGCAAAGAGTGCCTTTCCGGAACAGTGGTACCTTCCTATTCTTCCATAACCGAAAGGATCGATAAGGAATGCCGGAAGAAATGGCGAAGGAGAATAATGAGAGTCGTCAATGCAACGGGCATTATTCTGCATACAAACATGGGGCGTTCTCCCATTGCGGAGGAAACCTGGAGGAGTGCAGAGGCGGTGAATTGCGGGTATTCCAATCTCGAATTTGACCTTGAAACGGGAAAGCGGGGAGGTCGAAGCGGCCTTTTACCCGATCTTTTCTCGGCACTTGTGGGTGCGGAAAGCGCACTTATCGTTAACAATAATGCTGCTGCGGTTTTCCTTATCCTCTCTGTCTTTGCTACCGGCAGGGAGGTAATTGTAAGCAGAGGCGAACAGATACAGATCGGCGGCGGTTTTAGAATACCGGATATCTTAAGACTTTCCGGAGCCAGACTTGTTGAGGTGGGAACTACCAATATAACAACAGTCGAAGATTATCTGGGTGCCATCACAGAGAATACTGCCATGGTGTTGAAGGTACACAGGTCCAACTTTTCGGTACACGGGTTTACACGGGAGCCCTCCACAGCGGAGCTGGCAGGAGCTCTTCCCGAAAATGTACTGCTTGCTGTGGATCAGGGGTCTGGGACAACCGGCGAGAGTCTTCCGGGGGAGACCGGGGTGGCGGAGTATATCCGGCAGGGAGCACATCTGGTCTGTTTTTCCGCGGACAAGGTACTGGGTGGCCCACAGGCGGGTTGTATTGTAGGTAAGAGGGAATATATAGATACCCTGTCCAAACACCCGCTGATGAGGACCTTTCGGCCTGGTAAGACCATATATTCTTTACTCGAAGATTTCCTAATCCGCAGGCTCAACGGTGAGCAGAGCAAGGCGGGAGAATCGTTCGGAAGAACTCTCTGGGAAATGAGAAAAATCGGCAACAGAATTATTAGAAGCCTAGGTCGCAGGTTTCTCTCCATAACACCCTCTACAATGATGACCGGAGGAGGCAGCTCGCCAGATACAATTGCCCGGTCTCTCTCCATAGAGCTACGATTGCCCGACAAACCGGAAAATGTGAGCAGAAAATTGCGCGATCTACCCATCCCCATCATAGGTACCATAGATTCGGATTGCGTATATCTCAATCTCGCTACGATTGATTCGAAGGATGTGAGATACATAATCTCATCACTTGTTACCCTTATTGCGGAATACGCCCAATGTACGTAATCGGCACTGCAGGACACGTGGACCACGGAAAAACACTTCTTATAAAGGCGATGTGCGGAATTGATACCGACAGGTTGCCCGAGGAGAAGGAACGGGGGCTTACAATCGATCTGGGCTTTGCCCATTTCATTGATACACGTGGAGAACCGATTGGGATAGTGGATGTACCCGGACATGAACGGTTTATCCGAAATATGGTTGCCGGAGCCTGGGCTCTGGATCTGGCATTACTCGTAGTGGCTGCCGATGACGGATGGATGGAGCAGTCGGAAGATCATACCAGAGTGCTTGTGGGGATGGGAGTGGATTCGGTAATTTTAGCCATTACAAAAATTGATTCTACCGGAGAAGAACAGATACGGATGGCCGAAGAGGAGGCATGCGATCGGTTTATGCGGCTGGCAGGATACAGACCACAGGTGGTGCGAGTCTCTTCTGTAACCGGTGAAGGTGTAGATAGACTTAAAAAGCTTATTGAGGAGACTCTTCTAAGTAAAGAAAAGAGGGAGTTTTTCTCATCTCCTTTTTTATATATAGACAGGGTCTTTACCCTTCCCGGAGCCGGCACAATAGTAACGGGAACCCTTAAAGGAGGCAAACTTACCACAAACGATGAGGTAACAGTCCTTCCATCGGGGCTCAAGTGCAGGATTCGCTCGATTCAATCTTACCACAGTTTCTATACGACTGCCAGTCCTGTCTCAAGGGTTGCTCTCAACCTGCAGGGGATAAAGAGGGAGGAGCTTTCGAGAGGGGATTGTGTTGTAAAGAATCCCGAAGATTTCTGGATTGTCGGGGAGGTTATCCTGAAGCTGGACGACGGGGGAGAGGGCTTGCCGTCAATTAAAAACCATGGAGAACTGGAGATAGCCTATGGCACCGACCATCAAAAGGGGAGGATACATCTTTTAAAGGAAGCAAGATATGCCCGCATTTGTTTCAGTAAAACCACATCCATCCACTGGGGTCAGAGGTGTGTCCTGATAAGGCACGGCGGAAGCAAAATTCTCGGAGCCGGAAGGTGTCTATGGCCGGGAAAGACTTCCCCTTCCGAGAGAAGAGATATTATAAAGGTATTACAGAAGTACAGCGGAGCAGATTTTATAACATCTTTCGATACATTTAGGTTCATGGTAAGGGGGTTTGGACTTGCCTCTGAGCTGGAGCAACACGATTTAAGTCGGCTAGAGGAGGAAGCGATACCACGTGGAAAGTGGATATTTTTAAGATCAGCTCTTAAGAGAATGGAATCCTCTATATTATCCTCTGCAGAGAGACCTGGAGGGGTTAGCATCGGTGAGCTAAGTCAGGCAACAGGAGTTAAGAATGATATCCTGAAGGCAATTATAGCTCATCTATTAGAAAAGGGGAAGCTAAATAGAAGGGGTGAGCTCCTCTTTTCCATAAAAAAAGAAAGGGGAAAGGCAAATCTCGGAAAGAAAGAGGGAGAGATTTTACGGATAGCCGGAGAAGCAGGAAGAAAGGGCATTGAACTTAAAAAGCTCTCCCTTTCCGGTGTACGGGAACAAATACGAATACTGGTGAGGGAGGGATTCCTGGTACCTCTGGACGGGAACATCTATTACACAAAGGAAGTCTATGATGAGGTTGTATCTGATTTGCTTAAGGGATTTAAAAAAGGAGGGCGTTTCTCAATTCCAACGGCGAAGGAAAAAACAGGTCTCTCCCGTAAATATATCATTCCTATTTTAAACCGGATGGAGTCGCAGGGATTGGTAAAGCGCCTGGGAGATGAGCGAGAAGTCCTGTGATAGAAATCTCTGTATAAAAGATTTTTTATATAAAAAATCTTGCATTTTCCTATTGACAATTTTATGCCAATTCTGGTAATATTGTAATAATTCTAAAAAAATGTAATAGGAAGTTAATATGAGTAAAATAATAAAAGATATATACAAATTTTTCATTATATCTATTTTACTAATATTATTTATTCTTCCGGTTACTTTATTTGCCGACACTAGTCAGTGTGCAGAATGCCACACCAACCCGGTAAAGCTTATAAGGATTACACGAGAGTACGCTCAGGAGCTCGCTCCCCTGCAATCCCCTGAGCAGGAAGGGGAGGGGTGAGCAGGTGAAGCTGTGGAGCAGTTAGCTCCCCACGAAAAGGTTTTTGTAGATCCATCATTTATAGAAGAAGATAAAAAGCACGGTAACCTGGGTTGTACATTCTGTCATGGCGGGGATCCAAACAATCCGGATTACGAAACAGCCCACAGCGGGGTAAGAAAGGATCCCTCCTATCCCGATGCATCCGGAACTTGCGGAATCTGCCATACAGATTCCGTTAAGCATTACGAGACGAGTCTCCATTATACTCTTGAACCCTATATCAGGACTATTAAAATGCGTTCTTCAAGGGATAATGCAAAGAGGGAGAAGATAAATACCGCAATGGAGAGGCACTGCTTGACCTGCCATTCGAGCTGCGGACAATGTCATGTGAGCCGACCGGATCCCGCTCATGGAGGGCTGCTGGAATCCCATATCTTTAAAAAAGAACCGCTCATGCAAGAGGTGTGCACTTCATGCCACGGAAGCAGGGTAGGGCCGGAGTTTCTGGGAATGAATGAAGGAATACCTGCGGATATTCACAGGCAGAAGAGCTATTTTAAATGTACGAGTTGCCACTCCTCTGTTGAGATGCATGGGGACGGTGTGGAGTACGCTAACAGGTATGAGGTAGCGACCGCTCCAGAGTGCGAAAGTTGTCATCGGGATGTTTATACTTCCCAGGGAGAAAACACAACCCAGCATACGATTCATAAGGATAAAGTTAGTTGCCAGGTTTGCCATGCCATGCCCTACAAGAACTGCTGGGAGTGTCATGTCGGTACAGACGATCAGGGGCTAACCTTTTTCAGGACAAAAGCTACAAAAATGGACTTTAAAATCGGATTAAATCCAGCAAGGGACGAGCGCCATCCGGAGAAGTTCGTTACGGTTCGTCATATTCCCGTTGATTTTAATACTTTCAGTTTTTATGTTGAAGATGGACTATCCGAGTTCAACATGCTCCCAAACTGGAAAATGACTACACCCCATACAATCAGGAGAGAGACACCCCAGAACAGTTCTTGCGACAGCTGTCACGGGAATGAGAGTATCTTTTTATCGTTAGAAGACGTAGAGGAGAAATACAGGGAGGCAAACAAAGAGGTGATTGTTCCAAAAGAGCTAATACCCGCTAAAGTGGGTAAATAATAATAAACGATAGGAGGTCTAAATGAAGAAGGCAAGTATCGTCCTTGGAGCAATGCTGGTTCTATTAGTTGGAACAGCAGTTACTGTGGTTGCTCAGGAAGGTTACAGTGCACAGGATCTCATTGGAGAGGCACGGCGCGCAATCAATACGATCACAGTGGGGGAGGCAAAGCGTCTGCTGGATTCGGGAGATTACATGTTTATCGATGTGCGTGAGCCCGATGAGTTCAAAATGGGTCATATTCCAGGGGCCGTAAACATTCCAAGAGGGCTTCTGGAGTTCAGGATTGGAGGACAGGTTCCCGGTAAGAATGCGAAAATTGTTGTGTACTGCAAATCGGGCGGCAGAAGTTCCCTTGCTACATACACCGTGAAGGTGAAAATGGGCTATGTTAATGCCCTTAATATGGCCGGAGGCTGGGATGCATGGCTTAAGGCCGGATATCCAGTAGAATAGTCGTCTTTGATTAAAGCACAGGAGTTGCCTCTTTAGAAGGGGCGGCTTTTTTTATTTGCCTATGGTAGCCATATAGCGAGTCGTTCACCATCATATTTATTGTTAAGCCATTCCGATTGTTGAGAAAATAACACCTCAAGATTTCTTGAAAACAGAGAACTGAGAAGCGTATAATAACCTGATTTTCGGGTAGTTTCCTTGAGGAAACAAACCTTTTCAGGATGAAACCGAAATGACCTGCAGGTGGAGCGAAGCGAGAACTGTCAGCTCATTTCGATAGTCGTAGGCTGCGCAAAGCGTCAGCCTACAATAACTTAACATACAGGAGTTTATGATGGCTTACGAACTTATTGTTGTGGCACTTGGAGGAAATGCAATTAAACAGGCAAATGAAAAAGGTACCACCGAAGAGCAGTTTAAGAATGTAGACATAACTGCCAGAGAGATTGCACCACTTATCAAAAAGGGATTCAGGCTGGTGATAACCCACGGCAATGGTCCTCAAGCTGGTGCCCTGCTTATACAACAGGAAGAGGCGGAAGAGTACGTTCCTGCCCAGACACTTGCAACCTGCGGTGCAATGACTCAGGGTCAAATCGGGTGGATGATGCAAAACAGGCTAAGCTTCAGGCTCAAACAGGAAGGAATAGATAGGGCTGTCTGCACAGTGGTAACTCAGGTACAGGTAAGCGATGAGGATCCTGATTTTAAGGACCCTTCCAAACCGGTAGGGCCGTTTTATACAAAGGAAGTCGCCCTTAAACTCAAGGAAGAGAAGGGGTATGTAGTAAAGGAGGTAAAACCGGGTGTAGAGAAGGGCTGGAGGAGGGTCGTACCTTCTCCTGAACCGATCGATATAGTTGAGAAAGAGGCGATAAACGATCTGGTTAAGAATGGGGTGATTGTTATTGCCTCTGGTGGGGGTGGTATACCCGTCAAATTAAACGGAGATGGAAGCTATTCCGGGGTAGAGGCTGTAATCGACAAGGACAGAGCAGGTTTTAAGCTCGCACAGGCAGTAGGGGCTGACAGGTTCGTTGTCCTTACAGATGTGGAGAAGGCCTGTCTTAATTTCGGCAAACCCGACCAGAAGGAACTCGATTTTATCCATGTTGACGAAGCCGAGAAGTATCTCGAGGAAGGGCATTTTCTCATGGGTTCTATGGGGCCGAAGATTCAGGCCTGCATACGTTTTGTACGGTGGAGTAAGAAGGAGGCCATAGTCACATCACTCCATAAGGCGGGAGATGCTCTGGAAGGAAAGACGGGAACGCATATAGTGCCTTGAAAGAGCATAAAAAAGAAAGCTGTTAAAGTATAAACTGGCATTGGGATTCTAATCTATATCAAAATAATATCAGGAAGAATATATTCCGGGAAGATAAGCCATTTTCTCCGACCAGCAGGTAGTTTGTTCGGGTGAGAAAATCATGGAAGAAACTTCCAGACACCTGCATATTGCTGTTACTGAATACCCACAAGAGGTGAATACACGGTTAGGGGAGAAGACAAGTCTACTCTTAAAGTTGCCAAAGATTGATGATATTACATCTTAAACTAATGCCCGCGAATTACTCACATAAGAATGCCAGCTTTATGCTGATATTTTTCTATGATATTTCTAGAATTATATATAGTTGATCCATGAAAAAAGACTCTATAAACTATTTGTGATTAATTTACAAGGACCGGGTGTATAAAAGCATTTTAAAATTATTACTTTTACACTGAGCTTGTGGAGAATGAATCGTTTTTCATTAAAATATTTAAGAAAATGATAAAAGAAAATCTATATTTAAAATGCTTTAATGTTTATGGAAACCTAATTCTTAGAAGAGCATGTGTTTCTGACGTAGAAATGATACTTACACTGATAAACCGTTTTGCTGGTTCTAATTTGATGCTTCCTCGAGGACCTCGATATTTGTACGAGAATATCAGAGATTTTCTAGTGGCGGATTCTCAAGCTGAGGAACCTGACATAGTTGCCTGCGGGAGCCTTCATGTGCTCTGGAAAGATGTAGCAGAGATTAGAGCTCTCGCAGTACATCCTGATTATCAAAATCGAGGTCTGGGATCTCGATTAGTCCGTTATCTTGTGGAAGATGCCCGGCATATAGGAGTAGAAAGCGTATTTGCTTTTACTATGATAGAGGAGTTTTTCATGAAACTTGGCTTTGTGCCAAAGAAAAAGGAGGAGCTTCCCTCGAAAGTATGGGGTGAGTGCAGTCGTTGCCCAAAGCATTTTAATTGTGATGAAACAGGGCTTATCCTTAAATTATCAGGCGATAACAGAGAGGAAGCTTGACTCGCGGATATATAAACAACGAATGTATAGCATTAAGCAGAGAAGCATCCAGCTCATCAATCTGGACACTTCTCTTTTGATAACTGCTTATGCGGCCTTTGAGTCTTCCAGTCTTGGTACAGCCTTGAAGGTAGCCAAACTGACGCAGAAGTAAAGGACCACAGCTACCACATCGGCAACAAGGGGAGCTACCACCCATCCTAGATTCGAAAAGAAAAGCAGCAGAGTGCATGTGAGGAAACCACCTATCATGGAAGCTAGAGCACCTACGGCATTACCTTTCCAGAAGGTGGATACAAAAATGGGACCGATAAGAGTCGCCTGGAGAGTACCCGTTCCTAAATAGGCTAAGAAATTGATGAAAAAAGGCGGTGATGTAATGTAGAGAATGAAACCCAGAAAGCCCAGTATTACTACTGTTGAGCGGTTTATTAGAAGCTTGGATTTACCGGAAAACTCTCTTCTGCCAAGAATTGATTTTCTTAGATCATGTCCAACCGCGGATGCCATAGTATGCAAAATTGAATCAGCGGTGGAACCCATGGCAAAAATTATGAACAGAGATATCAATCCGGCCAATACCAGAGGCATATAATTTGAAAGATAGGTTGCCATTGCATAATCCGGGTGTTCAAGCTGGATACCCTTGCTTCTTACATACATTCCTACCACAGGAACGAGGCTTAAGACCAATCCTAAAGGAAGCCCGATAAGCGCCGTGTCACGTTCTTTGGTTGTTTTTTTCATTCCAAGGAATCTGATCCCCATATACGGGACAACTGCTGCCCACATAAATGCCCAGGGA
>QNBH01000029.1 GCA_003645645.1 Spirochaetota bacterium
ATCTTAAGCAGGATCAAAAAATCACCCTGGAGCGTTATAACCGTTTTCTTAGCATAGGTGAACTTCTGGATAGGAAGGTTGCTGAGAAAAGGGAGGAAGTAAGCACTAACTTTTCAAAACTGGAATCACATATCGGAACAATTATACAAGTGGCGGGTGGAGAAGCCTTTGACCCTGACTTTGGTGCAGCTCTACATCAACTTTCGATTCCCCCTCCTTCTTCAATCGAAGACTACCTTAAAAACAAAGAGTTTTCCACTCATGTTTGTATCTGGCTTTCGGAGATGGTCAAAAGAGGTAACGTAGCAGAAATATTAAAGGATTATGGTTACGCCTATTACTACGAAAGACAGGATAGTTTTCTTAAGGGTTCCATGGTCTGGGAAATAAATCTGGAATTAACAAAACTCTCCGAAGAGATTTCTTTCGATGTTGGTGCCCATGCAAATGAGTTGAGCAGAAATGCCTACAACCGGGTACAGGGAGACAGGATGTATCAGTTTTTCAGGCTGATGATGGATGAAGGGTTGGCAAGGTTCGATACAACATATATTGCGGGGGATTTAAACGGCAATTCCGTTGTAGCTGCTAAAACAGAAGCGGATAAGAGAATCAATCAACTCAAGCAGGCGGGGTTAATATGGGCAGGGGTTGCCGCTACCCTTAAATGGATATGGCCCTTCGGAGCGATTGTTGCCGCCGGATTATCTGCAGACAGATATACGCAGGCCGATAACCTCGCCGATTTGAGGGATTTAATTCCTGCTTATTCGGGTCTGGCCGGTAGAAAATCCATTGAGGAGAATATAGGGAAGTATACAGAGCTAAAAGATGGTTACCTCAGGAGCAAGCACGAACTGGATCTGATTATTGGCTCTGCTTCCGATGGCAGGAGTTTAACCGCAGATGATCTAATACGAGGTTTAAAAGAGGCCATGAACGGAGAACTTGGAAGCGGTCTTGAGAGCTTTATAGAGGAAGTGTTTGCAAGCTTAAGCGAAGGTGATAAAAGGTCCAACTTGACTGCTCTGGCGGCGATTTCTAAAATCGCTAAGGAGAAAGCCGAAAAGCTCGATCTTACCGTGCAGAGGCATGCTTCTGCACTTCTTAAACAGAGAGATAATCTTGCGAATGAGTATAACAGACTGTTATCCGAGAAGAATATAGATTGGGAAGCTTTTACAGGCACAGCAAAAGAGCTTTTCTGCAATCCTTCCTTTTCCAGGGAAGATTACCTCGAAACAGAGCTTTCGGTTTCCGGCAGTGTGAGGAACTGGAATCTTCAGGGCAAAATAGACACTTTAAACGATTTTGGGAAAAAAATAATTTCACTGTACAAATACAAATTGGAACTCAGTAGAAAAGAGCAGGATGAAGAGCTTGCAAGAGGCTTGAGGGAGTTGATAATGGCGAGAGATGAATGGAATGTTAAAACAAATGAATTATACAGTTCGGGCTTAAGTGAGTGGATGGAAGGATTTTCCGCACTTCTTACAAGAAGGAAGAGGTGGAAGCAGGAATATTTGGAGGATTACGGTGAGAAAGAGAGGATGTGGAATGATAAGTTCAGGCTCTTTACACTTAGAAAGGAGCAATGGATTAAAGAAAGCACAATGGAAGCGGTAAAAAGCGCAGGAAACTCAATAGCAGAAGAAATAGGGCTAAAGACAGAACTCTTTATCGGAGAAATAGAAGGGATTACCATACCTGATATAAGTATGGGGGTTAAGGATCTCTCGGAGCTTGTGGATAGTGCCGTTAATGGGCGCAACATGAAGAAGCTCACAGAAAGCGCAGAGTTCTTAACTAAGAGACTCGATGAGAAGAGAACAGCCGTCTCGGCATTTCTTCCGGAGGTTAGAATTAATACGGGAGTTCTACATAAGATAGCCGGCTTTCAATCTCAGTTAAGCGATGAAATCCGGAGAAAAGCGGCAATGATAAACGCAGTTGAGATGAAAGAGATTGTACATAAAACATGGGATGAAATACTCGAAAAAATCGAAGATGCAAATATCAGTGTGGAGAGGGGTATTGCGAGTCAACTTGAAACGGCAGGGTTCCAAGCAAGCAGTGATGTTTTCAGGAGAAAGGTTATTATAGATAATACGCTTCTGCAGGGGAAAGAATGGGAGTATCAACAGATAGAGGGATACAGACATTTTGATGCCCCCGGTTTTAATATCGGGGTAAACTTAAGCAGAAAAGCTCTTGAACAGTTAAGTGGAGAAGTGATAATCGCCCGGATAAAGAAGGCCAGAGACAATCTATTTAAATATGCGAGAATGATTTTCGGGGGTGAGAAAGAGCAGGAGAGTTTCTGGAATGGGCTCGATTCTGGTTTTAAAGATCTGGTTTTAAACAGAAGGGCCGATTTTAAAGCATCATCCCGTTATAAAGAATACGACGATATGGACGGGCTTTTTAACCTGCACGTGGGATATATACCTGTGATGAAAGAGAATAAACCGGAAGAGGTTGCCCAAAGGGGTTACGGAGAGAAGGGCCGGATTTTCGAGCTCTTTTTCATTTATGAAGCAAGGCACGGTCGGGGCATAGGGAAATTGGATCTTCCCTGGTACGAACAGAGATTGTGGGACGACGATAAAGACAATGACGGCAGTTCTGATTCCTTTCTTCGTGCACCTACCTTCAGGTCGGTGGCAGACCTTGGAACAAGTATTGTGGGAAATATAGTTGCACCTGGACAGGGCTTCCTGCTAAATCTGGTTTCGGAAGGAGCCTTCTCTGTATGGGATCTGGAAAACGGGAGGAAAAACGCAGTAGAGGTTTCTTTAAAGCTTGGTAAAAAAGCCGCAATAGGGCTTGTAAGCAGGGGAACAGGTGAGGTGTTTGGAACGATATCTTCCCATATGGATACTTTGAGCCCGGGTATAGGGAAAATAGTCGGTAAGGTTCTTTTTAAGGGTAGCGAGATGGTTGCGAGAAATATGGCAGGCGGGATAATCGACTCCATAGAATATTCAGATTCAGAAGGTCTTTATTTCAACGATAGTAACTTCGAGCAGAGGCTTATCGGTCTTTCTTCTGTTGGAGGATATGCAGGGGGTTTAACCAGGGAGTTTACAGAAGATCTGTTAGGTGATGTGGTGGATGGCCTTTATGGAAGTAACGATAATCTGGGAGAACTTCTAAAAGGGGGTACTGAACTTGCAGCCGGTCTGGCTGGAGAAGCTGCAAAATACGGGGTGTATTATGCTGATACTGCTCGAAATGTATCCGATGGCGATCGATCATTAATTGCAAACAGAGCCTATCAAAGGATGGGCGGCCTGGTAATGAATATAGCAGACATGGGAGCCGTAATGGATTTTGTAAGGGCGATAACGGTCTCGGGAATGAACAACTATAACCCTGCAGAGGCTAATGAAAAGGGAGAACTTATACAAAGATTAGGAGGTCAGGGTCTGCTTGAATTACATCTCTCAGACAAAGGGGGATACATCCAACTGGGTGATGGAGGGATAAATCTGGCAGGCAATCTCTATCGGCTGAGTAAGGGGTTAACATTGCAGGCATCCATTCGAGGTTATTCCCATGAGGAGAAGATGAGAGACTTACTTGCCACGGCATTCGGAAAGGGAGATAGGGCGGCGGAAGAGACAGTTTTACGGCTCTTAAGTGGTAAAGATACTTTATATACCGGGCTTCTCGGTGCAAGGGGGAAAACCGTTGGGGATGGAGAAGGAGGAAGGCAGATTTGGATAGAAGATTTTATGGAAAATCCTTCACAGATTTTGCAGGCCGCAGTAGCCTTGCAGCACGAATCTCACAGGGATGGCGGCCAGTCTGCAGACAACTATCTGGAAACCCGAAGGGCCACACTTTCTCATACAGAGATGGCTGCTCGGCTGGCGACACAATACGGACTGTCCTTCCTGAAGGGGAATTCCGGTCTTGGGCTGGATCTTTCTGCGTATTATACAGCAATTTCCAGGGGTAATGTGGGTGCTTTCAACGACTATGTGGACAACCTGTACGAGAGCGCAGAAGACTTCTGGAAGCTTAAAGTATATTCAGACGGCAGGCATGAGCTTTTAGATGATCGTAGTAGAGATCTGACTCTGGAGTACTGGCAGATCGACGAAAAAGGAGATAGTGTAGCTCTTCTCGGAAGAGAGGTTTTTGCTGATAAAACCGGAAGGTGGAGTGCTTCCATAGTTAATGTTCTGGGAATAGAGCGTGTAGAGGAGATTCTGGGTGCTGATTTAAAGGATCTGGATGTCTACGACGAGCAGACTCTTTTAGATGTAACCGGAATGAACAGGGAACAGTTTAGAGCCATGACATCGGTGGGTCTAGGACCGCAAAAGCTCCTCTCGGATGAGCAATGGATACGATTGGCGGGAGAAGCCCTGCTTAAGAGTCAGGGTGGCAGGTGGGATACCAATGAGGGTCGCTGGAAGGGTCTTGAGGAGATGAGTCTAACCCTTATTGATGGAATAACAGATGGGCAGATTGCCCTGGATCAATCTGCAGATGGCTCTATCGAGAGGTTTACCATTACTGCCAGTTTGGAAAGGAGGGCATCGAGTCACTATTCATGGGTAAACGGAAGAAGAGATCGTAAGTATGAGGGACAGGATTCTATAACTTTTTTCAAAAAGAATCTCGATGGTTCTGTGCTCGATAACTTTACCCTTGAAGGTCTCAATACAATCGACAATATGGACGGCAGCAACGGATGGGGAACGAATGCGATTTACACTAATCCCATAATGGGAGAAGTTCAGGCCGATTCTTTAAGGGCAGGCAAAATCTCCTTCCGGCTTGAAGATACCGGAAGGATAAACTACCAAAATTGGGGTATAGAACAGGCTCTTCTTATTACAGGCGGTAGAGTAATGAGTGGAGAGGAGATTAACTGGATGGGTTATGCTGGAGATAACAATGCACGACACTGGGTACATTCCACCCGGTTTGGTGGCTCCGATGGTTGTGTGGTAACAATGGATATTACCGATACAGAAAAAACAGGTGTTGAACAGTTGCTGGAGCTTAACCTCAAGCTTGAGAGAAACTGGAATATACCTTCCGGTTATACCATTAAAGGCTGGTTAAACGATCCAATGGAATGGACTTACTTATATGACGGTTATCTTTATTAGGAAGCCTCACCCTTGACGGTAGCAGCAGGTTAGCCTAATATGATCAGAGTTGATAGGTGAAAATTATAGAGTCGGGAGTAAAATTAGATGGATAAGCGAATGCAACTTTTTAATTTTATCGAAGAGAAATTCGATCACATGATAGAACTTCAAAATATTCTCACCTCAATCCCCGCTATCGGGCCTGAAAACGGAGGGGAAGGGGAGTTTAAAAAGGCTCAGGAGCTTCTAAAATGGTTAAGAGAACAGGGGTTCCTCAATATAGAAACTTTTGATGCTCCAGATGATAGAGTACCTTCGGCAAAGCGGCCCAATATAGTGGTAACGATTCCTGGAAAATCCGAAGAGAGGGTTTTCTGGATAATGACCCATCTCGATATTGTTCCTCCAGGGGAAAAATCACTCTGGGATACAGAACCGTATACAACCGTAGTTAAGGATGGTAAGATTTACGGCCGTGGAACTGAGGATAACCAGCAGGGGATGGTGGCCAGTATTTTTGCTGCCCTTGCCTTTTTAAAAGAGGGTATTACACCAGCCCCTACGGTTAAGCTCCTCTTTGTCTCCGATGAAGAAACAGGTTCGAACTACGGAATAAAGTATATACTTAATAACTATTCCATTTTTGGTAAAAACGATAAATTTCTCGTTCCCGATGGTGGATTCCCCGATGGTTCAATGATAGAGATTGCAGAGAAGAGCATACTCTGGCTTAAATTCAATACGCATGGGAAACAGTGTCACGCAGCCAGGCCCGAGCTGGGCATCAATGCTTTCGTAGCAGGATCAGAGATTGTTACCAGGTTTGCTAAGTTGTATGAGAAGTTCGGTATAAGTAATTCCCTCTTCACTCCTCCCTATTCCACATTTACACCTACCAGAAAGGAGGAAAATGTACCGAACATAAATACCATTCCCGGAGAAGATGTCTTTTATATGGACTGCAGGGTTCTTCCCTCCATAAAGGTGGATGATGTATTAAAGGAGATAGACAGAATAACAGAAGAGATTGAGAAAAAACAGGGTGTAAAGGTGGAACGGAAAACGGTTCAAAAAGTGGAATCCCTTCCCACTCCAAGGGATTCTCCGCTGGTTAAAGCATTGGAGAACGCGATAAAGGAGGTCTACCAGATAGAGGCAAAGCCCATAGGAGTAGGTGGCGGGACCGTGGGAGCTTACCTCCGTAATGAGGGTTTTCATACTGTGGTTTGGTCAAAGATAGATGATACCGCCCACATGCCGAATGAATACTGTGTTATAGAAAACATGATAGGCGACTCAAAAGTAATGGCTCTGATGATGCTGGGATGAGTCTACACAATTTCACTGTGGGAAATCGCAGATGACCAGCACTCTTCCCTGGGCCAGTAGATCCCTGTTGTGTCTCGTTGCCATTATCTTCCTGGCGTTTTCCCTGGAGATAACAATGTCTGTGTTATACTTTCCGAATAAACCTACTCCCAGTATTCTTAACGGAACCTGACCGATTCTTTCTGTATATGGTGTTTCGTTGAAATCGGTGGTATAGGCAAAACTGCCCCATCTCCTCAACATTTCCGGATCCATCGCATTTTTCTCTACCAGAAGATTCATATCGGTATCGTATATTTCCGGAAACAGGGCGGGGGATATTCGGGCTTCCTCTCTTTTCCCGTGAACGGGCAGAAGGTCTTTCATATAAATCACAATTCCTGAAAACCGATTGGTAGGTTCCCATTCCAGAAGGGTTGGGGGGGAATATGGTCTCTCATGTTTGATAAAAAGTGAGATAAGGTCCGGGTAGAGTGGAAGAAGATATTCCACCCTACAAGATTTCAGGTCTTTTGA
Source organism: Spirochaetota bacterium (assembly GCA_003645645.1). Taxonomy (GTDB): domain Bacteria; phylum Spirochaetota; class Spirochaetia; order SPDA01; family B32-G16; genus B32-G16. The sequence continues at coordinate 6,957 of QNBH01000029.1, forward strand.
TAATGTCGATGATATCTTCTGGAGACTGTGTGCAAGTTTTTTTAAATCATTGAGAAGCTCTGGTTCGACTATTCTTAAATACTCCTCTATAAGATAAAAAGAATCTGCAGGAATATCTCCGATTGCCTGTAAAAGCAATTCTTCTGAGTTCATTTCTACCTTTTTCTCTGCCCATTGTCTGGCTTTAGGTAATGCAACGGATTCTTGAGGTATGTCGACAATTATTGTCATATAAAGGATTCCCTCTGTCCAGTCGACCCGTTTTTCAAGGCGGATTCCCTCCACCGCAGAAACAGAAAAACATGTCCCCGCGGCAAATAAATAGATAAATGCAAAAATCTTAAATCTCATCTTCGTAATTGACCCTCGATACCTAAAGCATTTGTTTCGGGCACCTTAAGCCTCATTCCATCCAGAATTATTCCATTTACAGAGAGACCGTTCTCCCTGGCAATTTCTTCCGGAGTGGTGGCAAACCTCCGGGCAATTGCCCAAAGGGTATCTCCCCTTTTTACGGTATAAGTTCCGGTAAAGGCGGCTTTTTTAAGGATTTCTCTCCTGTATGGCTCTACCTGTCTGTATGCAGGAATTACAATTTCCATGCCAACACGCAGTGCCTTGGGGTTTACACGGGGATTGTACTTCTGAATCAAGGCCACCGGGATTCCGTAGTGTTCTGCCAGAGCATAAAAGGTATCTCCACTCTGGATGGTGTGGATGTAGAAGCGCATGAGTTTCTCTTTTTTTTGCTTAAGAGTGTGCAGAACCTGCTCGTAGTGCTGTTCGGGTATTTTTAACATGTATCCTGAAGAAGGAGGGGGGGTTATACCATAGTGGAGCTCCGCATTTCCTTTCCGGAGTATATCCATAGGTAAACCTGATTCCTCTGAAAGAACTCTTAAATCAACAGCCTGGTCTAGCTCTACTCTTTTCCATTTAATAGACTTTTCCCAGGATATGCTAATCCCATTTCTTCCCGGATACATAAGGATTTCTACAACTGCCAGAAACTTTGGTACATAGTGAATGGTTTCTATGGGCAGCAACCCCCTTTCGGAAAGAACCCAGTAATTTCTAATACCTGTCTGTTCTATTACACTTTTTACTTTGTTTAAGCCGCAGTTATAGGCTGCCAGTGCGAGAAACCAGTCACCAAGTTGAGAGAAGTTGTACTTTAGTTTCTGAAGAGATGCATCTGTTGCTTTCCAGAAGTCTTTCCGTTCATCCAGCCATTCGTTTATTCGTAAGTTGTAAGGCTCTATACTGTTCTCCATAAATTGCCACAGCCCCACCGCCCCGGAACGTGAAATTGCATTAACACGAAAGGCCGACTCTATCACAGGAAGAAACAGGAGTTCCGGTGGCAGATTGAAATACTCTATCCGGCTTACAATATGATCCCTGTAAACTTTGGCTCTGGTAAATACACTGTCAAGCCAGTTTAGCCACTCTTCGCTTGAGTATCTTTTTCGATAGAAGTCAACCAGATGATTGTCAGGTATATCGAAAGAATAGACTGCAGGGCCGACGTGAGTCTGAAGGGGCTTATGTGATTTTCGATTTTCGGGGGAACTTTTCTGCCATGTCCTTCTATTTTCCGGTAACAATATCCGGTTATCTGGCAAATTGTCATCGAGAGAGCCTGTATTCAGAGGAAAGCCCGTGAGGGTAATTGCAAATAAAAAAGTCAAAATGTATGAAACTCCGGAAGAGAATAGATTTCTCAACTCCTTCCACCACCGGCAAAGGGTTTATCTCCGAAGTAAATACCCGCCCACTCCCAATCTCCGTGTTTCTCAGGGTCAGCTGGAAAATGGATTTTGCGGAAATATAGATACCAGGTAATGATGCGATAGGACCAGCCTGTTGTCTTGAGATATGCCTCTCGGGCATTTGAGTCTCTGTCAAGATTTGAGCTGTAGCTTACCCTTGGATTGAGGAAAACCCCGATATTCTGGATAAACTGTTCATCGGCGATTGTCTCTTTCTGTTCCCAGGACATGGTAAAGAAATCGACCTTAGACATGTATCTCCTGAGCCTGTTAACATCGTTTCTGTATATTGCCCACTTTACCTGTTTTACAAGCTCATCAAGACTTTCCATGGTCCAGGTTATCTGCTTATAGTTGTAAAAATCCACCATTACTTTCACTTTATGTCTTACATCGGTTACACCCGGCACAATGGTATCCGGGTATTTCAAAAAGGTACTGTATGCCTGCATGGCAAGATCCCACTCACCCAGCTCCTCATAGGTTTTTGCAAGATAATAGTATATAAGACCTCTGTCTATCTCTTCGCCGAAACGGGCTATTAGCTCTTTATAGTAGTTTACTTTCACTTCCGGATCGGATACAAGGTTTATCAATTCTTTAAGACATATATAGTGGACCGATTTGCCGCTTATAAGTAAGTCGGGGTAATTTTTTAATATTCTTTCAAAATAGAGAACTGCAAGCGGATATGCACCCTGTTCCATATAATTGCGTGCAACTACCAGAAGGTGATAGGCATTAAAGGGATCATCAGGATTATTCTCCACATAGGTAGTTAAAAAATAGTTCAATTTATCGTTGTTTCCGGAACTGTAAAGTATTTTTACGATTTGCTGGATAACGATGAATCTGCTTTCGCTCCTTCCTTCAGTCTTTTCAAAAAGGTTGAATAAGTTCTTTAGCTCATCTTTTTGCTCACCAACACCCTCGTAATAATAACTCTCCGGTTTACTACACCCTTGAAAAGCGATAAGGCTTACTGTTAGAAAAGAAATGATGAAGCTAACAAGTTTTACACTCATTTCTATCCAGGGATAATAGCATAGAGTTGGCAAGCGGTCAACGATCTGATAGGATGGCGTGAATGGAGAAGAAAACTTCAAGGTTTCCTAACAAACTCCTGGTAATAGGAATTGTTCTATTCCTCTCAGGAGGGCTCCTCCTGTTAAGAACTACGGGCTACCTTCCAGGGCCCGAAGCACTCTGGCCACTGGTACTGCTTCTTTTTGGTATTACTCTGTTGTACATGGTATTTATTAAAGGGGCTTCGGAGAAATACATTTTTCCGGGTATGTTTTTAACGCTTACCGGAATAACCTTTCTTCTTATCAGCACCGTACTTCCGGTAGGGAAACTGGAGAGGATATGGCCTGTGTTTATGTGCATCGCAGGCCTTTCTCTAATTCCCTATGGACTTAAAAAGCGTAAAAACGCACGCATAGCGCTCATTGTACCGGGGGTTGGGATAGTTATCCTGTCTCTGGTTTTTCTTTTATTCAGTCTGGATCTTGTCGATGCCGAGTTCCTTCATTTTGCCACAAGATGGTGGCCCGCGCTCTTTATGGCAGGAGGTGCGGCCATGGTGGCAGCATATATCGCGAAGGGTGGTACCGATAGAAAATAATAAAAAATTGTTGATAAGCTATTACTACTCTGATAAAATGTCGCCATGAAAACAATAAAAACCATCCTCCCTATCTATTTTTTTATTTTTGTTGCTATAAGCATTTATGGCGAAAGTGAAGAAAAGGTTCTTACCATTCCCTACTCCCGGCAGCTTAAAGCCTACAGTTGCGGTCAAAACAGCTTTCGAATGGTTATGGGCTACTGGGGTGTGGATTTAACAAAAGCCGAAATATTCAGGCTAACGGGCTACAGAGCGACAACCATCAAGGATTTCGAAAGAATTGTGGAAGCACATTTTCCGGATTTCGAGTTTAGAAAACTCGAAAAAAATATAGAAAGTATCAAAAAATCCGTCGATGAGAATCGTCCTGTTTTTATCCAGGTAAATGCGGGGTATCTACCCTATCTTGATTACGAGTCTGCAGGGGGTCATTACATTGTTGCTCTGGGATACAACCGTGAAAAAGAGGTTATTTATGTGCGGGATCCCAACAGCTTCTATGTAGAAGCAATTTCTTATAAAGAATTACAAAAGGCATGGGGTAATCCCCGCCATTTTGTATTCTCTATCTATAAAAAAGATGGTGTATTTGTTAAACCGGAAAACATAAAGCATTATTCACAGGAGGCAAAACCCTTCGGTGCCGAAAAAGAAGAGAGGAAGACGCCTCTCTATCCTGCTTTAATTCCCTCTGTATACACCGTGTTCAATACATCGGAAACCGGGATAAAGAACACCTCCCTTCTTGAAGACTGGCTCTATACGGTAAAGATCCAGGGGCTCTATTTCGGCCACCTTAACCTGGAACGCGCTCCATGGGTCTATCAACAGACTCCTTTTTATGGAATAGGAGGCAATTTAGGCTTCGATTTTGGCAGGAAAAAGCTTCTTTTCGGTCACTCCGATACTCTCTCACCTGGTGTTTATAGACAACTACGGCAAAGAACTCTCGACCCCCGGTCTTTCGATACGATAAAACGCATACCTTCCCTCACCCTGTCATATCTTGTACTGGAAGTATCAGGTTATGCAAATCTGCTGGAGAACTACTACCCCCATCCACCAGCAACAATGGCTTACGAAAATCCGGTCGATCTGACTTCTCTTGTAGGAGGCAGGCTGGCTGCAAGATATGGACTGGGTCAAATCTGGGGATATCTTTCTTTAGGTGGTTCTGTTGACAGTGTTAAGCTCACAGTAGGGGATAAGAGCCGGCGTATTTACATTCCAGGAGGTGATGTAACGATCGGCCCTTTGGAAGGCTCCTTCCGGTATCTCAATAAAGAGCTTGACGGCGAGAACAGTATTCGTATTCTTGCATTTTCGGGAGGGTTAAACCTCAATTTACCCCAGATATCGGGTGGTATTTTTACGGTTCTTAATTTTATAGGTCTCTTTCGCACTTATTACAATTTCAATTATCAGGAGTTTAGATTTACCGGTTCTACTCCCGAATCCGGGATGATTACAACCAGCCACTCCTTTGAGTTTCCCATGTCCCTGTGGTTTCTGAATCTGATCTACGGATTCGATTTTACCTTAAGTAATAACTCACTTTACAGTTTCGATGCAGGAGGAAGACTGCTCTTTAATCAGTTCCTTCCTTACTTTCAACTCCAGGCCGGGTATAAATATACCTGGAATATGAACGAAAAGAACAATCATGCACTGCATCTGGGTGTATATGCAGGGTTATGGTAATAGCTTCATTTTGAAGTTAAACTACCGATGCTGTATGATTTTTCTACTCTCTTTGTTTTTTTCGGCAATACTTCTACAGCCTGTATACACGGAGGAGCTGAGAATATATTCTAGCATGGAGATTCTCTCTCTTCTGGGGCTTGATCCGGCAGAAGCTTTAAAAAAACTGGGACCACCTGCGGAGGTATTTCCGCTAAGAGGAGATGAGGAGTCTCAGGACGATGTTGTTTTTTACTATGACAATCACCTCTATCTTTTCTGGTACAACAACCGTGTATGGCAGGTTCGACTGGACAGAAGATTTGAGGGAGCAATCGCTGGAATATCCATGGGTGATAGTAAAGAGAAGATAATCGATATTCTCGGTAAACCCTTCTATTGTGACTCTGAAAGCTGTATATTTTTACTTCCGGATAAAGGATACCCGGTAAGGGCAAGATTATTTTTTAACAGTGATAGTCTATATGATGCCTATATTTACAGGAGTGATTTCTAGATGGCTTTACTCTGTCTCGAATTAACCGGAAAGAAAATTCGAGAGAATATCCAACAGGTGGAGAAATACCGATCTTCAGTCGATTTAGTGGAACTGAGGGCGGATTGCCTGGCAGGTGAGGAGCTTTTTCAAATACATAAGTTTCCCCTTATGGTAAGCCTCCCTGTTATTCTTTCTATACGAAGGGAGGAGACAGGAGGATCATTCAATGCTTCGGAAGAAGAGAGGCGGAAGTTGTTTGAGCTTGGCCTCACGGGGAACTATGCCTTTGTTGATTTTGAGGCGGGCTTTCAAGTACCTTCACTGAAAGAGAAAGCCCTTAACTCCGGAATAAAGATCATTCGCTCTTTTTACAATTTATCCGGAGTAGAAAGATCTGCCCTGTTATCGTCGGAGATTCCAAAGTTTGAAGTAAGGCCTTCTTCCACGGCCGATTTTTTAAGATTTATAGAGGCTGTTCTATCCCTTAAAGAAGAACCTTCTTGTTCCGGCAGGAGGATTTTCGTTGCCCGGGGAGATTACGGTTTTCCTTCTGTAGTTCTTGCAGAAAAACTGGGCTCTTTTATCACCTACTGTTCTGCCGAAGGGAGGGAATCCGCCCACGGTCATTCCGACCCGGAGACCTTGCAGGAGATCTACCGTTTTAAGAATATTAAAAGAGAGACATCCCTTTTCGGAATTATAGGAAATCCGGTAATGCACACCCGGTCTCCCCGGATACATAATCCTGCTTTTAAACACCTCGGTATCGATGCGGTGTACATTCCCTTTCAGACCGATACTCTCCCCGAGTTCATGAAATTGATGGATATAATGGATATTCGGGGCTTCTCCGTTACAATCCCCCATAAAGAGAGGATAATTGAGTTTTTAGATTCCCAGTCCGAGGCGGTATCGGCAACAGGCTCATGCAACACAGTAGTAAGAAGAGGTAAAAAGCTCCATGGAGAGAATTACGATGTAGAAGGCTTCCTCGACCCTCTTAAGAAACGACTGGGATCGGAAAGACTAAAAGGCATGAAGGCAACTGTTATCGGTGCGGGAGGTGCTGCAAGGTCTGTGGTATTTGCCTTGGTCAGTTCCGGAGTCGAGGTATGTATTATCAACAGGACGAAAGAGAAGGCAGAGAAATTAGCTAAAGAGTTTCGATGCAAATATGAGGGGCTGGATGAATCGGGGCTCGATCTTGCAAGGATATACAATAACCTTGTTGTCCAGACTACGAGTGTTGGTATGTATCCCAATGTGGATGGTGATCCTCTTCCCGAATACGAGTTCAAAAGAGATCAAATAGTGTATGACCTTATCTATATTCCGGAAGAAACCAATTTCTTGAAACGGGCGAAGGAGGCGGGTTGTACCGTTATAGGCGGAGGAGAGATGCTTTTACAGCAGGCATACAGACAGTTTAGTCTTTTTACGGGAAAGCAGTATCCCTTTAATGGGAGCAGGGATTAACCTGTAAGTTTTCTCACTATTACTATCTTTTTAAGTGGTATTTTCACCCTTTCTTTTCCCGGTACGGTGATGCCTGTCAATACGAGTTCGCTAAATTTTTTAGCCAATTCTACCGGTTTAAGCATGAGTTTCCTCGGAGAGCCGGCGGAAGTTCTCTCTATTATTTCCAGCATATCTGTACCAGATTTAACGGCAATTTCTATAAGACGAATTTTCCCCAGATTATCGACCCCCTTTGCTTCTGTCTTCTCTTTTTCGGTCAAACAGGGCTTTATCTGTTCCGGAAAGAGTAGCAACTTCTTTTTGATTCTTTCTTCGAGCTCCTTGCGCATTTTATCAGGGATATCCAGTTTTCTCAATTTATTAAGAAGTTCCTTTTCAATTCCATGTGGCTCTTCGGGCCCTCTCTCCTCCCAATCCCAGCATTCATCATGGCTAACCACATCGAGAGGAAAAGTAGATTCAAGATTTGGCAGATCCGGGAAAGTTGAAGCTATACCTGTAAAATCCTCTTCAAGTGTATCTCCCCCCGATGAAGAGGGAGACTTTATTTCTGGTACAGGTGATATTCCTGCCGAAATTATCTCTTTTTTCCAATTCGCCTCTTCACGAGGGTCAAGGAGATATATTCCCGGAGTCAGTGTAGCTTTAATCCACCTCTTCATCCCTTCTGTGTGCTCTATGAGATGCCTTCTTTCTTCATCCACCACGAGTATCACACCACTTAGAAGCTTTATACCGCCGTACTCCTGCTCCCAATTTTTCATGGTAAAAATTACATTCTGGGGAAGAGGAGATGAGTGAACTCTTTCAAGATGATTATAGAGAGATACAGTATCCTGTGTTTTTTCAAGTCCTTTTATAAAAGATTCCCGGCAGATTTCATAGACCGGATAGTAATCGTACTTCTTAATCCGGGAAATAAGGGCTAAAGGAAACCCATCGGAGAGGGAGATTCCGGGCTTGAGGGTAAGTTCAAAATTGGGTTGTAGAATCAATGAGGGTCGGCTGTGCGAATCCGAGTGTTTATTCGGGAAAGAATCCAGGTTTGAGTTTTTGCGATAGAGGTCTCCACCTGCGTGAACTATTACCTCCAGTGCGATCAGAGTTTCAAGCAGATTCTTCGAGTTATCTTCTATCTTTGCTTTAAGAAGGAGGAGCTTAACCAGTCTCTGCATAACCGAAAGCTCCATTGCCTTTCTTTTATCCAGCAAAAGAATAAATTGCCATACTATTTTTGTATATATATGAAAAGGCAGAGATTGATCTTCTGAAATGGCGGAACTCCACAGATAGGGGTAAAGTTTCTCTCTATCCCATTCACCCATATATTCCCATCTACGGGTAACCGGAACAATTCGGCTCTTAACGGCTCTGACGAGACCTGTATTTAGCAGTACACTGAGAAGAAGGTCGAGCCTTCTACCACGGGGAGTACTTTTAAAAATTCCTGGGAAAATTGAGCGAATCTCTTCCTGATGCTTCTTCTTTATCCGACCATTAGATTTAATAATTTCAGGATTCATGTTCAGATAAGAGAGGAAGGCTAGGAGGATGGATTCGGTAAGCCAGGGTGGTTGATCCTCTACAATTATATTACATCGCCGGTATGGGAAGAGCAATGCTGTATTAATAATTTTTCTCTTAAGCAACAGATTGTGAAGAAGGGGGTTAATTTTTATCTCTTCCTCTTCCCTTAAGTGATTTTTATAAATAATGAGCCTCTTTTCCAGGTTAAGAATATGGCGGTACAAGTCGAGAGTCGATCTCTTTCCTTCAAGAAAACTAAAGAGATTCTCTGTGGTTGGTCTGTTCAGTAGATGAATGGCTGTGAGCAGTTCTGCATCCTGCCGGTCCATGAGGGAGATAATACGGTTTCGCGTGCGGGGTGATTTTAAATAGGAGATAAGCCTCCGGATCAACCTCTCTCTGTCCTTAAGTAATTCTTCGTTTTCGAGATGGTTGTGTATTATCTCGGAGAAAGAAGCCTCAGGCAGGGAGAGCAGTACCCTTTCCCATGTCTGCAACTCCGGCTTGGAGGGATCTTGCCCCATGGAAGAACACCCCTATCGAAATGAGTTAAATAACTTTTACTTTATGGATAAAAGAGTAGCAGGATTATTCTTTTCGAAATCTTTTTGGTCTTCTCTGTTCCCTTGCTTCGTTAACCCTTATCTCTCTGCCGCCAAAATCAGTACCATTTAACTCTTTTATTGCGGAATCGGCGTTCTCCATCTCCACGAATCCGAATCCGCGAGACTTTCCTGTATAACGATCGGTAACGATCTTAACCGATGATACACTACCATACTTTTCAAAAAGCGTTTTAATTTCTTCCTCATTAGATTCGAAAGGAAGATTTCCCACATAAATCTTTTTTACCACAAAGTCCTCCTGAAAAAATAATGCACGAGTAGGGAACTCCATTTGATTTAAGAAAACTTAGCACAAGGCAGGAAAAGTACAAGACTCTCCTTTTGTAAGATACAGATTTCTATAAATCGCCTGAAAATTCCATACTTAATTTCAATTTTGCTTATAACATATTTTTATTTCTGTGTAAACCCCTTGAAATAAGAGGTTGCTCTCACTTATCCCATATCTCGATATGGTATTTATAGCCCTGTTCTGTTAAAAATTTCTGTCTGTTTGCAGCAAAACCCTCCTCTACTGTATATCGGGAAACTATCGAGAAAAAGTAGGAGTTTTTCCTCTTTGGCCTTAGAATACGACCAAGCCTCTGGGCTTCTTCCTGCCTGGAGCCAAAAGTGCCCGAAACCTGGATTGCAACAGAGGCATCCGGCAGGTCAATGGCAAAGTTAGCCACTTTGGATACAACGATAACTTTAACCCCGCCCTTTCGAAACTCATTGTAAATTAACTCCCTTTCGGGATTGGGAGTATTTCCGGTTATAAGGGGAATCCTGAACTCCGATGCAATCGTTTTAAGTTGTGAGAGATACTGTCCGATTATAATAATCGAATCTTCCCGATGATTCTTGATTATCTGGCGGGTAATTTCTATCTTTAAGGGATTTTCAGAGGCAATACGGAATTTCTCCCTGTTATCTGCTACTGCATAGTGAATCTTCATGTTGGAAGGCAATCCGACACGTATCTCATAGCAGTTTGCCTCGGCTATCCATCCCTTTATCTCCATTTCTTTCCACGGTACATCGTAGCGTTTGGGGCCCACCAAAGAGAAAACATCATCCTCGCGGTTGTCTTCTCTTACCAGGGTAGCGGTAAGCCCCAGTCTTCTTATTGCCTGTATCTCCGCTGTTACCCTGAAGACCGGTGCAGGAAGGAGGTGAACTTCATCGTAAATGATAAGCCCCCAGTTTTTTCTTCTAAACAGTGCAAAATGAGGAAAATCCTCTTCCTTGCTGGAACGCCATGTAAGAATTTGATACGTTGAAACGGTGATCGGTCTGATTTCCTTAAGGTCTCCCGTATATTCTCCTATATCTTCTCTGGTGATGTTGGATTTGTCCAGTAGCTCATCCATCCATTGATGAACGGCTGCTATATTTGTAGAAAGAATAAGGGTACTTGTTTTTAGCCTATCCATAACTGCCATTCCTACGATGGTTTTTCCGGCTCCACAGGGAAGCACGACCGTCCCAAAGCCTGTACCGGGTTGATTGTTTCCAAGAAAAGACTCTGCTGCCTCTGCCTGGTAACTGCGTATCTTAAAAGGGTATCCTCCTTTTGTTCTTTCTCTAAGCGAAAAGGGAAACCTCTCACCGTTTGAAAGAGGGGCTTCATCCTTTACTGGAAAACCGAGCTTTATCAGTTGCTGCTTAACGGTGCCTCGATGGTAGATTCGAATATAAAAACCGTGCTCTGCAGGGATAAGTTTTTCTTTAAGGGCTTTGTTTGATATCAATTCACTCTCTATATAATTATCTTCAACCAGTAAAAAAAAGAGGTTTTCATCTTCTGTAGGAAGAAGCCGTATTTTGCCGAATCTTGAGATAGTATCGAGTATTGAGTGAATGACATTCTCGGGAAGGGGAAATCGAGACCAGCACTCAAGGATTTCAACTATTCTGCCTCCGCTGATTCCTGCAGAAGCCGCATTCCAGAGAGAAAGAGGGGTGATCCTGTATGTATGCATATGTTCAGGTGATTTTTCGAGCTCAGTAAAAGAGCCTATATCCGCTCTGGCTTCTTCAAAATACCGGCTGTGCACATCCAGAAGAATAGAGTTATCGCTTTGTACAATAATTGGTTTTAAGTAATCTTCCGTAAACATAGGGATCAGGTCTATACAATTGAGAAGATATACCAAACCCTTTTTTGTGTATACTACCTGCTGTTAAATGCGCAAACCCAACCCCTTGCAACAGTTTAGCTATCTGAATTAAAATGCATCCGGAGGTTATTCCTTGATCAAAAGAAAGAGGTTTATCATTCCCCTTCTGGTTTCAGGGGTGCTCTTGTTGATAGCACTTTCTGTTTACATAGCCAGATTGCAGTTCGACACAACTCTTGCTTTTACTTTAAGAGATAGGGTCGGCAAACACTGGGTTTGGGATGCAAAGATAACTATCAAGAACAGGGTGATTAGATCATTCTATCAATCTGACAGAGGTCCTGTAGAATATAAGTTTACAGGTCTTGAGGAGGGAGAAGCAACGCTATCTATAACCGCTCCCAATTACCAGGCTGTGAGCCTGCCGGTCGATCTGAGCAGGAGAGAAAACAGAATAGAAGAACCGATTGAGCTTATTGGATACGAAATACCGGGTCTAAGTCATTTTATAGTTTTCGAAGAGTGGGAGAACAAGGACCTTCTCCTCGAGCTTCGTCCCGTGGGGGAAGACGGAACCGCAATAATAAATCATCCCTGCCTCGATTTATGGATAGGTGTTAAGCTTTCGGCACAGGTCAAAGACGGAGCCTACGTGAGAGAACCTACAGAAGAGGGCTCTTACAGAGGGGAGGAACTTTTTCTGGGTAAAGCCGAATGGGAGTGGGATCCTTCACCAGAGACCATTTTTCGATACCATGCCCGAATCTCTTCTAAAAAAATAAGCTCAACTCGTGCTCCTTACTGGGTAATGGATTATCTTATAATTGTACCCGATCCCAGACAGATCACTACGGCGGAGATAGACTCCTTTATGCAAAAGGCTCCGCAGTTCAACGATGAAGAAGAACTTATTGCCTTTCTGGAATCGGGTAAAGATAAGTTCAGATACTTTTTCAATACATTGTGGAATATAGAGGGGAGAGTGGATTGATAAAAACAAGAGGGCTTGTAAAGAAGTACGGCTCTTTTACGGCAGTTGATGGAGTCGACTTGAATATACCTACCGGAGAGATATACGGGCTTCTCGGTCCAAACGGTGCCGGGAAGACCTCCACTATAATGATGCTTCTGGGTATTGTAAAACCTACCCGCGGAGATATCTTTCTATTCGGTGAACCTTACAATCCGAAAAGGCTGGACCTGCGAAAAAGGATAGGTGTTGTTCCCGAAAATCATCCCCACGGAATGTGGAGCTGGATGACTGCATACGAATATCTGGAGATGTTTGCAGAGCTCTTCGAAGTTAAGGATAAGGAGAGAAGGATAGAGAAGCTTTTGAGTCAGGTTAGACTCTCCGAGGTCATAAACAAGAAGATAGGGGAGTTTTCCAGGGGTATGCTTCAAAAGTTAAGTTTTGTTAGAGCACTCCTCCACGACCCCGATATCCTCTTTCTCGATGAGCCGATTTCCGGGCTCGATCCTCTTGGGATAAAGCAGATCAGGGACTTGATACTGGAGGAGAATAGAGAGGGGCGAACCATATTTATCTCTTCACACCTCCTCTCAGAAATGGAGAAGATTTGTCACCGTGTTGCCATAATTTCCAGGGGCAGGCTGATGGCAGAGGATAGGATGGAATCTCTGTTAAATAATTTATCTCGAGAACGTAAAATTTTAATAGACCTCGAATCCATCCCTTCTGAATTACCCGATGAAGTTAAAAGATTGTCCTATGTGCTGGATTGCAGGGGAGACGGGAATACCCTTGTTATTACGGTTCCCAGGGAAGGGGATTACCGTAAGGGATTGTCAGAGTTTCTGATAAAGAAAAATCTCATTCCCTTAAGCATCAAGGAACAGATGGTTTCCCTGGAAGAAGCCTTTGTAACCATAACAAAAGAAAATGTAGAAATGCTCGCTGCGATGGGAGAAAGCCGATGAATCTTCGCATACATGCTGCAAGAGTTATTGCGAGAAGAAAAACATTGGAGACCGTATTAAACCCCGGATTCTACATTGCCCAGACTGCGGGTTTACTTTTAGGGTATATTTTGATAACCGGATTTACCGGGGCGATAGATTCGAGCGGTTTCTCCTTTGAGCTTAACCCTGTGTACGATTTTGTGGGAAGAGCAATGGTTGGAGCATTCGGTAGAACCTTTGTTGACAAACTATTCTCTGAAGGGCCCTTTCTGCTAGCTCTGTATATCTCCTTTCTGCCTTCATTTTTCTACCTCTCGATCAATTCGGTTTTCCGGTTTAGCTTTGAAAAAAAGGTAGGGGCTATTGAGCTTATATCTTACGGTCCTGCCGATGGTACATCCTGCTTTCTGGCATCCTATGTAAAAGATATTCTTCTTACACTGTTAACCATAGCAATTCTTTTTATCTATTTTGCCGTGGCAGCCTTTAATAATAACATTGTACTGGGTTCCCGGTTTCTCTACTCTGTTCCTCTAATCCTTTTCACATCATCCGCCCTCTATGCCTATGGGATACTGGCTGCGGTTGCAACCGATAACGCAGTATCCGCCATTTCTCTATACATGGGAATAGTGATTTTCTTTCTGATAATACTGATGGGTACATTTTCAATTGTAAGTGGATATGTATCTACTCTTTCCGGTGTATTTACACGGATCGCAGGATGGCTATCACCACTTTTTTACTGGAATTTGAGTTTAACAGGCGTGGAAAGCGGAAAAGCAGGGTTTTTTATTACGGGGATTGTTATTCTCTCTGTGTTAACGGGTATTGTCCTCTTTGCAAGTCATCTTATAGTCGGAGTTAAAGGGGTTAGAAAATGAAAGGGAAGGCTGCCGGTTTTATATTGGCTTTCTGCGTTACATTATTTGCTTTCGCAGATGTACCTGTCAGGAAAGAAGAGTTTATATATTCAATTCTTGCTTTCAACGGCAGGGATTACTCCGGCACTTTTGCAAGGGAGGAGGCCGATACAATTTATCTTATTGCAGGTGTGGATAATTTTTTGACAGCAAAAAAGACCTTTGTTTACTTCTGGCCGATCACCGGGGAATGGCGCACCGATACCCAGGGTCTGGATCAGGAGATGTCGGGTACCCTCGAAGTATATTCAGATAAGGAACAACCGGTAAAACTGACTCCCGAAAAATACACCTACTACAATGTCAGAGGAGTGTACGAACTGAACTGGAATGTTGCAAAGGGGAAGGAAGCGGATAAAGTAAGAAGTCATTACGAAGATCTGGTTGATGAATACTGGAAAGCAATTTCGGAGTATTATAATAAAAGAGCAGAATACGAAAGCAGGTTGGATAAAATAACCGGCGAAATCACAGAGCGTCGAAAGAGAGGTGAAGATGTTACATCACTTCTGGAAGAACTAAAAACCATGAAGCCTCCTGCTCGACCCCAACCACCAGAAGAGTATACAGTACCTCCTGTGCCGGTTAAGAGCGGATTTATAATCAACTTACCTGTAGGAGAGTACAGAATCAGGTTTTTAACCCCGGATGGGTTTATCATGCAGGGATCTGAGAAAAAAATCGTGGTTTTCGAGAAGAGAAGAGAAGGGGGAATCGGTTACGAAATCATTCCGGGAGATAAGTGGACCAGACCGTCCGAATCAAAAACCCCTCACTCCGTACTGTATGTGGACGGAACAACGGATCTCTATCTCAGACCTTTTTACCAGGATGAGTTTAACGATCTCTACTACGAGAAGATGAGAAGAAACGACAGCCGAGGTAATCCCAATTTGATGAAATGGGTTCGAATGCAGCAGGTACCGGAGGCGAGAATTGAGATGTCTCCAATGGACGGTAATATCACAACTGTAACGGAGGAACCCTTTTACGTGGAGCAGGTACAGGGTGCTTCACTGGGATACCGCATTGTACCCTTCGATGCTGAGGGTAAACATGAGGGGAGAGAGCCAAGCATAAGGGCCTTCCATATTCCTATTGAGAGAGAGAGGGGAGTTTTAAAAATTTCTCTATTTGATAGGGAAGGGAAGCAGATTTTAAGTGGAAAAAGGCAAATAAGGGTGATTCCAGGAGCTGGATTCAAGACCGGGCTTTTCCTTCTAGCCTTTGTTCCGTTGTTGGTTATGGGAGTCGTCCTTTTCTTCAGAAGAAAAAGATACTCGGATTAACTTCATAAACCGGCGTCATCTACATGACAATCCGATAGTGAAATCCTATAATATCAAAGCTATACACAGGCATTTACCGAAAGGAAGTTGATTAATGACATCCAGAGAGCGATTTCTTACATCCTTACAACATCGAAACCCCGACAGGGTTCCCATCGATTACCAGGCGAAGAGGGATATAGACAGAAAAATAAGAGAGTTCTATGGAGTTAAGACTGAACGTGAATTGCTCGATGTGCTGGGATGCGATTTTTACTACCTCTCCTGTCGGGATATTTCCCAGAATGAAACTTGTATCCCTATTTACAGGGGACCACAGCTATTTATTACCGAAAAAGAGAGAGTCTGTCCCTTTGGAATACGTTTCCATAGAAAAGTCTACGATGATAAGTTTGGAGTGGATGAGGCAATCGAAGGACCTTTAGAGGGAGCTACGACACCACAACAAGTATTAAAGCACAGATGGCCTGATCCCAAGTGGTTTGATGTTGAACCTCTGAGCGCAGAATGCGAAGAGTTTAAAGAGAGGGTCATAATAGGGGGGTTCTGGACGGGAATTCTGGGGCACAGCTACAGGATGATGGGTTTCGAAAACTTTCTCTTGAATATGGCCATGCGACCGGAGGTAGTTAAAACCCTTATTGACAGAATGACCGATTTTTACCTGGAACTAAATGAACGGCTTTTTTCTGAGTTAAAGGGCAAGATGGATGTCTGGTTTTTCGGAAATGACTACGGGATGAAGACAGGGTTACTTTTCAGTGAACAGATGTGGCTTGATTTTTTCTACGAAAGCAATCAAAAGCTTATAAGCCTGGCTAAAAGTTACGGGATGAAGGTGATGGCGCACTCCTGTGGATCGATAGCGCCGCTCATAAAATATTTTATAGAGCTGGGGGTGGATATGCTGGATCCTGTACAAACAACTGCAAAAGGGATGGACCCTCGTTTTTTGAAAGAGCGGTTCGGGAAACATCTGGTTTTCCATGGTGCTATAGATACGCAGGATATTCTTCCCAGAGAAAATCCAAAAAACGTTTACAAGCATGCAATTGAGATGATAGATATTCTGGGTAAAGATGGTTGTTATATCTTTTCCTCCTGCAACAGTATCCAATCGGATACGCCGGTAGAAAATGTTGATGCCATGTACAAGGCAGCCAGAGAGTATGACTTCTAATTACCCCCTTCCTACCGGCGAGAAAGGGCTCTTAATATCGTTTCAGCGACTTAAACACTGCTAAGATCCTTATTGATTTTCTCCGGATCGATGGTAAAATAAAATATAGCCGGTTTCAGATAGCGGCAATTCCTGGTAGGGGTCATCCCTTCTCTTTTGTGCTGGATGAGCCTTACGGAACGGAGTTTATAAAGGTGATGGCTTCGACCAGCCAGTTTGCAGACATAGAGGAGTCCTTTAAAGAC
>QNBH01000030.1 GCA_003645645.1 Spirochaetota bacterium
TCTCTGGACGATCCACAGCCGAAATTACTCCTGCTAATTATAACTGCCTTATCTGATAGATCTCTTTTAGGGGAGAAACCGGGAAGGTTTAGATCCTCAAGCAGATGGGGTTTTAATGCTTCTTTATCTATCTCTGAAAGGTATTTTGCAGGTATAATCTCGTCGGTGTTTATATCGGATCTGTCTATAAAAAGAACTTTTCCGTTAAAAGCTTTCATCCATCCTATCCTCAGAAATTGAGTTTTAGCATGGCTTATTATATATGCTAAAGTGCCCGTTCTACAGGAACCAGTTATTGCTGAATAACCTTTACAATGAGGCCCGAGTTATAGCGCCTTTAATCGCAGTTGCCGCTGCGGTGGCAGGACTTGCAAGGTGTACCATTCCACCCTTGCCCATTCTGCCGTTAAAGTTTCTGTTTGTTGTGGACAGACATACTTCTCCTTCTGCCAGAACGCCATTGCTCATCCCAAGACAGGCACCACAGGAAGGACTGGTTACACACGCCCCTGCCTCCTGAAAAATTTCGATGATTCCCTCTTTTAGAGCCTGATTGTATACTTCCGTGGTAGCAGGGCAGATTATCGCTCTAACTGATTCGCTTATCTTTTTACCCTTAAAAATTTCTGCCGCAATCCGTAAATCTTCGATCCTGCCGTTGGTGCACGAACCGATATAGACCTGGTCAACCTTAACCCCTTCCATCTCCCGAACGTGTTTGATACAGTCCGGTTTGTACCCGTAAGTAATAAGAGGCTCCAGATCGCTTACATCGTGCTGGATTACTTCCGCATATTCTGCATCAGGGTCGGAGACCAAACTGGAATAATCATTAAGTGCTTCATCTTTCGATAAGTATTTTCCCTTTAAAAAGGGCCAGAGATACTCCACCGTAGTCATATCGGGATAACATATCCCGCTTGTAGCACCGGCTTCGACTGCCATGTTGCACAGGGTCATACGCGACTCCATACTCATAGCTTCTATCACGGCTCCTGTAAACTCTATTACACGGTTTGTAGCTCCGTTTACCCCTATTCTGCCAATTATTGATAGGATAATATCCTTGGCATAGACTCCTTTTGGTACATCACCCGTAATTTCGATTTTAATTGTTTTGGGATAACCAAAGGCGCACACTCCTTTGAGAATACCAACTTCAAGGTCTGTGGTTCCGACACCTGCTGCGAAGGCTCCGAAAGCACCATGGGTACAGGTATGAGAGTCGCCCATTATTATCGTATATCCGGGTAGAACAAACCCCTTTTCAGGAAACAGGGCATGGCAGACGCCGTTTCTGCCGATATCAAAGAAATCCTTAATGCCGTGTCTTTTAGCCCAATCTCTAAGTACTTTACCCTGCAAGGCGGTTTTGGAATCCTTTGCAGGACTTACATGATCTATTACAGCTTTAATTCTAGAGGGATCGAATACCCTGTCTTTATTCCTTTTTATTAGGTCGTTTATGGCCATGGGAGTGGTTATTTCGTGACAAAATACTGCATCGAGACGAAGCACAAAAATATTCTCGGATGGATTATCTACAATATGGGAATTAAAAATCTTTTCTGCTATAGTTTTCCCCATTCCTTTTCCCTGCATTACAGGTTTATAGTTTTTCTCCGATAAAAAGTCAAGGAGTTGCACCTTGCCCGCTGGTTACAGCAACGCCGTACTGAAAAGGATTGCATATTACCGCAGCCCTATTTTCTTCTTCCGTTAAAACCCAACTTTATATTTTACAGGCCATTACACCCGAGATCGCAGATTTATCGACACAACTGCTTGGTGATATCAATTCCGCCCATGCCGACCCTCTCATAGCTGCTACTTCAATTGTAATGAAAGCTCCGCTTAGAAGGGCTTACAGAACCCTTCAATCATCCGGAAGGATCAACAAGATCTGGTATACAGGCCACCCGACTCACAACACTACATGGCCTTTTCGGCATCTGGCACAGGAAGCAGGGGATGTAATCCGGATAGTTCCTCATACTCTAAAAAAACAGGGTTTTTTTGTTCGTAGGTACTGCTGCATCGATCCTGTCGGCGATCGACTGGAAGAACTCAATAGAATAGACTTCGATCGTTCCGGTATCGCAATAATGAGCGAGCTCTGGATCCAGTGGTAACTGTCCCAGGAGCGGTACACCCATTTTGGTAGCCGTCTGCATGGCTTGACTGGAGCCGAATACCTCGATCCTCTCTCCACATTCAGGGCAGTGTAAGTAACTCATGTTTTCAATCAACCCAAGGATGGGGGCTTTCATCTTTCTGGCCATTTGGGCGGCTTTACATACCACCATCCCTGCAAGATCCTGAGGTGAAGTAACCAGAACGACTCCACTAAGGGGAATAGACTGCATTATTGTAAGCGAAGCGTCAGAGGTGCCGGGGGGAAGGTCAACGATCAGGTAATTCAGACTGCCCCAAAGCACATCTCCCCAAAACTGTTTGATCGCGCTGCTGATAAGAGGACCTCGCCATATAACCGCTTGCTCTTCGTACTGCAGAAGAAGGTTGATTGACATCACCTTTATACCGGTTCTCGTTTTTACAGGAAGGATTCCTGACTCTCCTGCAGGTGGAGGTTTGCGAAGACCGAACATTTTAGGGATGGAGGGACCCGTGATATCGGCATCGAGCAGACCCACCTGCTTACCACGGCGCTGTAATGCCACTGCGAGTAATGCCGAAACAGAAGACTTGCCTACTCCACCCTTTCCGCTCATCACTGCTACTACATGGTCGATCTGTTTTGCAGACTGCGCCCGTTTGGGCCCGCCCTCGGAAGCGGCCATGAAGAAGGCGCGCTCCTGCTGGTTCATTTCTGCAAGTTTTACTACGACTTTTAAATGTGAGTCAGTCTTTGCAACAGTTTCCCGGATGCTGTTTACCAGTTCGTCTCTAATGGGTACCTCCTTGAAAGGCAGAGCCAGAGTCACTGTAACGGTGTCGTTTTGTGTAACGATGGCCTTGATCATCCCGAGCTCCACCAGGCTGCGATTGATCTCAGGATGCATTATCTCATGCAGAATATTAGTTACCTGTTCCTGTGTGCTCATATTTCGCCTATTCCCTGGTCATTGTTGAGCCGCAATCGGGACATTTTACGCTGTAACAGGATACTCCACGTTCGTGTGGTACCCTGGTACCACAGTTTGGACAGATACAGTTTCCAGAAGTCCCGGCGCCGGGTTTGGCTCCTCCCATTCGTCCTCGGCCTGTACCGAAACCTCTCGTTCCTCGTCTTCCTCCCGCACCGCTGCCGGGAGGACCGCTTCCACCTTTTCCTGGCATAATCTTCCTCCTCATGAAATGGAATCACGGGCGGGTGTACCGGTACCAATTGCGGAATCCACGGTATTTTCCGCGACCAAGCCATCTTCTCCGCCCATAATACCACCAGCCTCCTCTGAGGCTGGGATTCACATATCCAGGAGCATAATATCCGGCGAAATAGCCGGTAGACCTTCTGATCACGGGTCTCTGTCCTGCGAACATCCTTGCTCCAAAAGGCATATATAACACCTCTTAAATGAAATAATTTTTAATATAAAGTTAATGAGAATATGCTCATTTGTCAATAAAGATGGGCAATATTACGGCGAGATTGTAGAGTGAATGTTTTTCTTATTAATTAACTGAAACAGGCTTTTTGAATTATCTCTCTAACCTGACAAATCCGGTTTGGTCAATTCCTGTAGTTTAACATAACAGTCTAAAATAGTGGTAAGGGATGTGCCGGTGTCAGCCGAGGCTACTTAAATTTTATGGAATAATCTATTGGTTTGTGTAAAAGGAGAGCATCGATCAGGGGGAGTTTATAAATTACACTGTTTCCCGATATGGTTCCTCCCTTTTGTTCCAGGATTTTACCTTCTACTATTATCTCCATAACAATAGTGGATTCTTTTAGTCCCCTTGTTCCCATTTCGCCAAAGGCAAACTCGACCATCTGAATATACTCCTCCTCAGATGTATCGGCGTTTTCAAGAGGCCCGAACATTTCAAAAAAGGGATCCTCTAAAACAGGGAACAGGGTGTAGAGTTGTTTAAAATTGTCCCTGTCTATAAAAAGAGAAATTGTGCTTATATCCCCGCTTCTTATAAAGGTAACTGCACCTGTTTTTTTAAGAACTTCTTTCTCCCTGAAGATGGCTTCTACATTGTCGAACTTAAACTCACCTTCAAGCTCCCCAGGAGTGGGGGAGGAAATTTTTGTAAGGATAATGGCCGGATTCTCCTTAAAATCTTTTTTAATTTCTTCCGGATCAAATATTATCCCCTGCCCGCCCTTTTCGTTGCCCTTTGCAAGATCGGACATCTCCAGTATGGTATCGTAGAGAAACTTCTCCAGTTTAAAATGGAAATAGATTGTGCCCGACCCGTTGGGACGAATTGTTGCTCTCTGCTCAACGGTGCAGGAGGCAAGAAAGAGAAACAAAATAATAAAATATAAGATATATTTCAATTTAACTCCCATGATAACTTTATGCTATACACTCGTTTATATCCCGATTTCGATTATTTTTCAAGGTTGATAGAGTCGGAGCTATTGAATTACGATTTCTAGGCCAGTCGAATCGGAGGTGGAATAGCGTATCTCTGTCTTTTTTATACGAATTCGAGACTGTTCAAATAATTACTTGACATGTACGGCTATAATTTAATAGAATTT
Source organism: Spirochaetota bacterium (assembly GCA_003645645.1). Taxonomy (GTDB): domain Bacteria; phylum Spirochaetota; class Spirochaetia; order SPDA01; family B32-G16; genus B32-G16. Next base: position 4,682 of record QNBH01000030.1, read on the forward strand.
GAGAAAATTTCAATAGGATAAGGAGATTGCCATGGGTTTTTATAATACTGAGAACTGGCCGGAAAAATCAAGGTACTATCGTTGGCCCTGGTCAAACAACGATAATCCTGTAGGGTGGCTAGAAATCACAGATCTCTGCAATCTCCATTGCAAGGGCTGTTATAGGAAAGCAATGGAAGGGCATAGAGATATTGAAACTCTAAAAAGCGAAGTTGACTTCTTCATAAGGGTAAGGAATATCGACACCGTTTGTATTGCGGGCGGAGAGCCGTTAATATATCCTCGTATTGTAGAGCTTGTAAAATACATTGCAGACAGAGGAGTTAAACCCAATATCATAACAAATACACAGGCTCTAACCAAAGAGCTTCTTAAAGAGCTTTATAAAGCAGGCCTTTTCGGTCTTACATGCCACTTCGATATGCTTCAGGAGCGTCCGGGATTAAATAAAAACGATAAAAAGATAACCGAATTGGATTTAATGCCCCTGCGTCAAAAGGTGGCAGATCTGGTCTATGAGGTAGGTAAAGGTAAAATTTATACCACTTTCAATACTACTGTTTACCACGAAAACTTTAAATATATTCCCGACATTGTAAAATGGGCTCGAAAGAATCCCCACAAGGTACAGGGGCTTGACTTTATCACGTACCGGGGTATACCAATCAAAGAAGGTGTTATCTTCGATGTGGAAGAAGCCGGGGAGGTTACAAGGGAAGATTTAAAGAAAGATCTAGGATATGTGGAAGACGCCTCTCAAATCGATATTACCTCGGTAGATGTATACAATCTTTTAAAGGATCACTTTGGAGATAAGTACGAACCGTGTGCCTATCTGGGAGGTACGGGACATATTATGGATTACAAGTGGTGGGGGCAGGCTCTCCTCATGGAGAAAAACGGTAAGGTATATGGGTCCATAGGGCCTCGTACAATGGAGTTTCTCCAGATAATCCACCACTGGTTTAAGAGAAGATATTTCATGTACTTAAGGAAAAGCACAGTCTCCAGGTTTCTCATCCTTTTTACTGCCTTAATAGGGGATAGGCAGCTTAAGAGCACGCGAAGAAGGTTATTATTAACCCTTCTTAATCCGGTTAAATGGTTTCAACCTCTCTACAGCCAGAGTATAGGGATAAATCAGCCGCCCGATATGATGGAAAACGGTATGGCGAGTATGTGCGAGAGTTGTCCGGATGCGTGTGTCTGGGAGGGAAACCTGGTAAGCTCCTGCAGGCTTGATGAATATCGCAAATATGGAAGGTTGATGAATGCCATTGTATATAACAAGGACACCGATAAAAGGGGGGTAGAAATCGAAGGAACTACTAAAGAGGAAATCGGTGCAGAAACGAAATAGGGTTCCATGAAATCCTTAAATCCAATTGAGTTTGTAAAGGGGCTTCAGGGTATTCTTAATGCAAAGGTTAAGCTCCCTGCATCGCTTTCAGATAATCCGGTTTTACAGTTACTTATCCGCAGAAGATCTGTCAGAAAGTTTCAACAGAAAGATATTCCCGATGATGTATTCAGGATAATCCTTGAGGCAGCAAGGCTGGCGCCGAGTACCGTAAATCTGCAAACATGGAAGTTCGGTATATTTAACCAGGAATCATGGCAGGAGACTTTTGAAAAACCCATTCCGTTTAAGGGCAATCGGGCCGTGATCATTCTTGGTGATATGCACCGAATCCGGCGAACTATGGATGAGTTTCCCTTCAAACCTCTGGTAGAATATACCCTGAGTGTGATAAATGCAAGTATAGCAGCCTATGCTATGAATATCGCAGCCGAGGCTTGCGGAGTATCTTCGGTTATGCTCTCAGAGACAGGTAAAACTGGTTTCTACGACGCAAAATATCTAAAAGAAAAACTGGGTCTTCCCGATGGGGTATATCCTGTTATGACTATTGTATTCGGTTACGCAAGGGGTAAGATGCCCGTAATGCCTCCAAAGTTACCTTTAAAATCTATAGTTTTTTCGGGAACAAGTTATGAGGAAGCCGATGAAAATATACTTAGAGAATGGCTTGAACAGATGATGGCCGGCTACAGGGCATCCTTTGTTACACAGTCATTCAAGGGAAAGCTAAACCATTATCTTAAAAAAGTAGATCAGGCAGAGAGAAATCTCTCAAAGCTTATCTTCTATCGAGAAGAAGAGTTTAAAGATAAAATAGAGTGAAAGCGTCTCAAGAGGATAGTTTTGCATCGTTCTATTGTTCGGCGGTTACTTGAGTTTACATTAAAACATTCAATTCTTATTATCATAATAATCCTTACCATCACAGTAATATTCGGATTTTTATCCTTACGAGTAAAAATCAATCCCGACGTAGCAGGGCTTATTCCCAAAGATGAAAGAATTTCAAGATTGATGGAGAAGTACGGCAAAGACCCTGAAGAGGAGGTTGACTACCTCGTGCTCGGAGTGGAAGCGGAAGATCTTTTCTCTATAGAAAAATTAAACGCCTATTACGATATAATAGAGAAGATAGAAAAACATCCCATTGTGAGAAGCAGTTACAACCCCTTTAATCTGATTACCTTCGAAAGAGACGGAAAGAGATTGAAGATTATTCCCATGTCTCCGGAGAAGAGAGCTCCCAGAACAATAGAGGAACTTGAACAGTTTAAAGAGAGAATCTTTAACGATCCCTTTGCAAAAGGACTGGTCATCTCTGAAGACGGTAAGGTACTGTGTACTTTTTTCCCCACTTTTGAACCTGAAGATCACATGACCTTTATGGCCGAGATTAAAGAGATAATAAAAGAGCTGGGGGGAGGGTTTAAAACATATATTACAGGTTCACACGCATTTGAGAATGTTTTACGCGAGTATCTCCTGAGAGATCTTTCACGACTTCTTACCTTTGCAATAATAATAATACTCGTTGTCTACTATCTGGGTTTCAGAGCAAAAAGAGCTGCAATAATAACAATGTCTGTGGTGTTATTCGGAACCATCTGGTGTATCGGATTTATGAGTCTGTTTGGTCTATCAATATCTATAGTAAGCATAGTAACGCCGCCTCTGGTACTTACTCTTGGTAGTTCATACTGTATACATATATTAAACCAGTATTATCGTGAGTCAGAGGGCCACGAACGAAACGGCAGTATAAAAACATCAAAAGGCTGGATAGGGGATGCCGTAGCTCATATCAATAAAACGGTGATGATGGCTGCGGCAACAACAGTAATTGGATTGGGCAGTCTGCTGGCTACAGAAATGGCTCCCGCAAGGGAGTTTGGAATAGCGACCAGCATAGGAATTATTGCCTGTGCCCTCCTGTCCTTATTTTTTATTCCGGCGGTACTTTCACTCCTCAAACCTCCCACTTCTATCCAGCGTCAGAAAGTCATGGAAGGGATTCTCTCAAAGGGGCTTAAACACTTAAGCAGCATCATTATACGGTGGAAGTATATTATTATTGCTTTCCTCATTCTGGTGATCATTATATTTGCCATAACACTTGAATATCAGCAGTATAAAACAGATGTTGTATCCTATTTCCCCAGGGGGGAGAAAGTTATCCAGGATACTTCCTATTTAACCGAAAAAATAGGCGGTTTTCAGGAGATATATCTCTCAATTTTTGTGCCGGAAGGGCAGACAAATTACTTTTTACAGGAGGATGTTCTTAAAAGGGTATCCGCCTTTGAAGAAAAACTGGAAGAGCTTCCCGACATAAGCAATATTTTCTCCTTCACCTCCTATCTTAAAAACTTAAACCAGATAATGACCGGCGAAAAAACAATTCCAGAAAACAGAGGGCTCATTCTTCTCCTGTCCAGATATATAAAAGCCTTTTCTGAGGAAGCGGAAAGGGAGGATAAAATAGCCAATGTTGCGAACAGCGATTTTACAAGGCTGGATTTCTCTCTCTGGATATTTGACCATGAAACCAACAATATAATAAGTGATTACAAGCTTAAACAACTGGTAAATAAAATTGAGCAACTGGCAGAGGAGTACCTTGGACCCGAAATAGAGGCGGAACTCTGGGGTGATCATCTGCGTTTCCTCTCTCTCTCGGAAATTATTGAACGTGATCAGAAGGTCGCTACGGTTATTTCTCTTGTACTTATTTTTCTGCTAACTTCGGTAGCTTTCCGTTCCATCAGATTTGGTCTTTTTTCTCTGATTCCACTCCTCACAGGAATAATGCTTAACTTCATTTTCATGGTGATCGCTGGCATTCCCATGGATATGACCACAGTTATGTTCTCCATAGTTGTAATCGGAGTTGGAGTGGATAATTCCATCCACTTTCTGATACAGTTCAGGCACCAGAGGGAGTTATATCCCGGCGATCTTAACACTATTCTCTCCAATACACTTACAATAGCGGGGCGGCCCATAATGCTTACAACATCATCAATAGTAGGAGGTTTACTGGTGTTCTGCTTTGCCAGTTTTCAACCGATAATATACTTTGGGCTTCTTGTGGCCATGGCGCTGTTCACCGCGGCACTGGGAACACTGGTAATTCTTCCTGTTTTTTTAACTCTGGGATGGAGGGCTAAAGGATAAAAGGCCAGACCATAAAGCCTTGTGGAACAACCGGATGAGAAGTTATACCTTTGCTGTATTATAAAGGGAAAAGCAGGTTTACCTGCCCTTAAAAGGCTTTTCTGCCCTTACAAGGCGCAGAATCGTTGTGGTAAAAATGTTATTTATTACGCGCCGATGCAAACCGGGAAAGATGCAGACCTGCTTTCAAGGCGCAATATCATTGTAGTAAGAATGTTATGATAAAGAAAGTTCAGAAGCAAGAACCCAGGGCATGGGTAGTTACCGTTAATATGGGGCTGGGACATCAGAGGGCTGCCTATCCTCTTAGAGGTATTGCAGAAGGGAGGATAATTACTATTGGAGATGATAAGTCTGCCTACCCGGAGGAGAAAAAGCTTTGGAATCGACTTAGAAAAAGTTATGAGACCATATCCAGGATGAAAAAGATTCCTCTGGTGGGAAAACCGATTTTCGGCCTGCTGGATTATATTCAGAACATCCCACCATTGTATCCTGTTAGAAATATGTCCAACCCTACCATGGCAGTTCATCTGGTTAATTCCGTTGTTAAAAAGGGCATCGGTAGAAGGATGATGGAAAAAATCAGGGAAAAACCACTCCCACTGGTTACATCCTATCCAATACCTGCCATAGCTGCTGACAGGGCCGGATACAGCAGGATTTACGCCATTCTCTGCGATGCCGAGATAAGCAGAGCATGGGTAGCGGAGAACCCGACGGACAGCAGGATCCATTATTTTGCTCCCTGTGGTAAAACGGTTCAGCGTCTCAAAACTTACGGTGTACCGGATGAACGGATTTTTTTAACGGGCTTCCCCATGCCGACAGAGTTAACGGGTAGCAGGGGGCTCGAAATACTAAAGAGAGACCTGGGTCAGAGACTTTTTTATCTGGATCCGAACGGACGGTTCTGGGCCCTGCACAAGAGAAATGTAGTCTATTTCCTGGGCAGGCAAAATTGTAAGCCAAAAAAGGAAAGAATCCTCTCTCTCACCTACGCGGTAGGTGGTGCGGGTGTGCAGAAAGAGATCGGATTTCAGATAGCAAGAGCTTTAAGAGAGAAAGTTCTAAAGGGTGAGATAAAACTTAACCTTGTAGCCGGAATCCGGGAAGAGGTAAAGGAGTACTTTGATAATGTAAAACAGGAGTTACTCCCAAATCATGAGGGAATAGAAGTTATATATAGTTCGGATGTCGGTGAGTATTTTGAAAGGTTCAATCAAGTTTTGAGATATACCGATATTCTCTGGACGAAGCCCAGTGAACTATCATTCTACTGCGGGCTGGGGTTTCCTGTTATTATTGCGCCTCCTATAGGAGCACATGAGAGGTACAACAAGAAGTGGCTTATGGAAATACAGGCAGGAATACCACAGGAGGACCCCCAATATGCAGATCAATGGCTTCTCGATCTTCTCTGGGAGGGACGTCTCGCAGAGTCTGCCTGGGACGGATTTTTAAAGGCTAGAAAGTTCGGCACCTATAAGATCTTAGAGATCCTTGAAACCGGCACGATGGAAAGAGAAACCTCTCCCCTTAAAAGATAAGCAGCGCCATGGAGATGATGCGTTGAAGCTTTCTCTATCAGGCAAGCTAAAAGCCTATTGGGAGAGACCCCCCTCATGCTTCAGAATTCACAGACTCATATCCAGCCTGAGATGGGGCCCCCGCTGACCCAAGACTGCGCAGTAGCATAATACGCTTGCCTTTTAGTTTATGAGACGCCTCTTGAGCCTCTTCACTGCAAAGAGGCCGAAAAAGAATGTAAAAACCGCTATGTAGAGTAGATCTGTAAAAAATAGAGGGAGGCTAACCGTGTTAAGACATACACTCCTTGAGATTCTTACAGGATGGGTGAGCGGGAGGAGCTCGGCCAGAGGGCGAATGAAGGAGGGAAGATTGTCCACCGGGAATACAATCCCGGAGAAGAAAAACATGGGAGAGATAAATCCAGTAAAGTAAAAATTAAAGTGGTTTATTGTTTTTACAAAGGATGTAACAAAAAGTGAGAAGGCTGCAAACATTGTGCCTGTAAGAAATCCCACAACCGGTGCAAGCATAACTCGTCCAACCGGCAGTATGCGGAAGCTCGAAACTACAATCATTACAGGAATAGTAAAAAAGAATCCCTTGGTTCCTGCCCAGAGCATCTCCCCGATTAGGAGATTGTTGGCCGTTATAGGTGCTGAGAGCATCCCGTCGTAGACCTTGTCAAACTCCAGACGGATAAATGTGCCGAAAGAACATTCGAAAGCTGCCGTAAACATGGCAGTGGAGACCAGAAGCCCGGAGGAGAGAAACTGAAGGTAGGGGAAGCCCTTCATCTGTTCTATATAATTTCCCAGCCCCAGGCCGATTCCGGCCAGAAAGATGAGGGGTTCCAGAAAAGGCGGGAAGCCGTTGGAGATAAGATTCTTGGAGTAAACCCTAACATGTCTGTACCATACACTGAAGATTCTGTTCCATAGCGGAGGGTGTGTGCGGTGTTTACTACCCGAGCGAAGCTCTCTTTCTGCCGACGGCAGGTTTTTCTGACTCCGGTGGGCCTGCCTTGTAGTCGATTTTCTACTGGAGCTCATTCAGTTCTCTCCCTGTAGCCTTGAGGAAAAGATCTTCAAGATTGACCTGCCTGAGGTAGTATTCTCCTGCTGCAAGTTCTTCGGCCATCTTTTGTAGCAGAGACACACTTCTGCTGTAGTAGAGAATCCTTTCCCGTGACTCTTCCTTGCGAAAGTTCCCATCAGGGGCGAATCTTTCCAGCTTTTCTACCGATGTTTTATCGATAACTTCCAGTACGTGAGGCTCTATATGTCTCTTAAGCAATTCTCTGGGATTACCCTCGAGTATTTTCTCTCCCTTATGCATGATAATGATCGAATCGGAGAGCTGGAAAGCCTCCTCCATGTAATGGGTGGTAAGCAGTATTGAGACTCCTTCCTTCTTGAGGTTGCGTAACTTATCCCAGATAAGCTGTCTTACCTGTGGGTCCAGACCCGTAGTGGGCTCATCGAGAATGAGAAGTCTGGGATTGTTAAGCAGTGCTCTGGCAATGATGAGCCTTCGTTTCATACCACCGGAAAGCTCCCGGATTTTTGCCTTCTTCTTTTCAGAGAGTTCCATGAAGTTAAGAAGGTAATCTATTCTTTGCTGTGCCGTTTTTCCCGTTATCTGGTAAAAACGGCCAAAAATTTTAAGATTCTGAATAACATTTAGCTCCGAATCGAGATTATCCTCCTGGGGCACCACACCGGAGAGAGTTTTTATCTGGAGCTCCTCATACCTGGGATCGTAGCCGAATACGCTTATTTCGGTATCATGGGTTCTATCGGGGTTGGCCTTTCCGTACAGGATTTTCATAACAGTTGTTTTACCCGCTCCGTTCGGCCCAAGAAAACCGAAGCAGGTAGCCGGTGGTACTTCGAAATTTAAGTTTTTTACGGCTTTTACCCTGCCGTAGGTTTTATTTACATTTTTAGCCCGGATAATAGCTTCGCTCATTGGTCATAATTTTATGAAGTTTCAGCAGTGAGAAATAATATAGAAACAATCGTGTAAGAAGGTCAATTGTTTTTTATAAATAAACTACAAAGATGGGCATAAAACTAAGCGGCGGAGGCTCCGGAAGCAGAGGATAATTTCTTGTGCAGAAATACTAAAAAAAGGAGTACCATTAGAGGAGCTATCAAAACAGCGGAAAATCCGGCAAAGACACCGAAAAAATCGTTTATCCTGCCTATTATCCAGTTTCCCAGCATATTGATGGCGCCTGCGGCGGTAATTATTAGTGCCATTACTGAGCTTGACCCCTGAGGAAAGGTTCTGATTGTAATCGATATTACCGTAGGGAAAAGAAATGAGATAAAAAATCCAGTCAGAGAAAATAGTATAGAAGCGTCTTCTAAGAAAAGTCCTCCGGAAAAGAGTAGTGCAGAGGCCAGTACAGCCAAAAAAATGAGTTGTACATATCCGAGCTTCTCTGCAAAAAAACCTCCCAATAATCTCCCAGCAGTAAAAACAAGGAAAAAAATGGACATGTATGCAGAACTTGAGTTTTCGTTCATCCCCCTTACCACCTGTAAGAAGTTGATAAGCCAGTTACCGATTCCTATCTCAAAAACCATGCAGAATCCGAGTACTCCCACAAATAGCCAGATTTTTTTATCTGAAAAAACTTCCCCAAGGGGTAACCTTCTCGAGAGATATATACCTTCCAATTTCGGGAATCGGGCAAATATAATCATAACAACAAGCAGAAAGAGAGGCAGCAGCACAAGATAAAATGTATATCTCCATGGCCATCCCTGGAAGAGAAGCGCACCGGCGTATCTCGGACCGATCGTCGATCCTATTCCATAGAAGAGATGAAGAAAACTCATCATAACTGCAGGGTTGGGGAGAAATATCTGGGCTCCCAGGGAGTTCAGGCTTATCTCGAAACAGCCGAATCCTATATTGATAAGAAAGAAGAGTAGAACCAGAAGGGGAAACGATTTGATGTCCAACAGAATTATTGCAAGAATAATGATACAGTATCCGGTAGCAAGAACACTCTTTTTCCCAACCCTTTCTGCAACCAATCCTCCGAAAAATACCGCCAGAAGATAGCCGCCCGAGGAGATAAAAAGGAGAAGGCCTATACTGCTATAAGGCACATTGAACTCTGCTCTTATGGGAGGTATGACTGCACCCTTAATATTTTCAAGAATGCCGAAGAGGGCCATGGTGGAGAAACAAAGTGCTATTAGGAAGGTGTGTCTTGTATTGTTACTCATTTACTGGTAAGCGCAGAGAGAACCCTCTCCGGTGTAAAGGGTGCTTTGTACAGCCTCTTGCCCGTGGCATGTGCAAATGCGTTGGCTATTGCCGGTGCAGGCCCGTTTATGGCGATTTCCGCTATGGATTTGGCTCCAAAAGGACCTGTGGGATCCGGCTCGCTGTCCACAAGGATAACCCGTACGGGAGGAATATCCATGGCCGAGAATATCTTGTATCTGGAAAACCTGTTGTTTAGAAGAGCTCCCTTTTCGTTAAAATGATAATCCTCTATCAAGGCGTAGGAGATACCGTTTATCAACGCTCCCTCTACCTGACCCTCTGCGAGCACGGGATTTATAGGGGTTCCACAGTCTGTTACCGCTACATAATCCAGAACCCGGATGAGTCCTGTTTCAGTATCTACTTCGATTTCTGCAAAATGGGCGGCAAAGGGGGGAGGTGATTTATCGGCCACATGGGAAGCAAAAGCCTGTATCTGGAACTGGCTTCGCTGATACATCGCATAGGTGCATATTTCATCGTATCCTATCATCCTATGGGGTTCATCTGATACGAAAACCATGCCATCCCTTATATCGAGCTCTTTTTCCGGAACTTCCAGTATTTCCGAGCCGACCTTTTTAATTTGTTTAAGTATCTCTTCGGCGCATTTCTTAACAGCACTACCGGAAAGATAGGTTGTAGAGGAAGCATAGGCTCCGGTGTCGAAGGGAGTGTGATCCGTATCCGAGGAGTGAACAATAAACTTATCTGGAGAGGTATCCAGTACTTCCGCTGCAATCTGTGCAAGAATTGTATCCGAACCCGTACCGATGTCGGTTGCACCCACCTTTAGATTGAAAGAACCGTCTTCGTTCATCTTCATATAGGCCGAAGCCATGTCGATTTTAGGTATGGCCGAGCCCTGCATCATGCAGACCAACCCTACTCCCTTCTTTTTTCTTCGTCCCGAGTTGAACTCTCCTGAGTACCTGTTTCTCTTCTCCTGCCAGCGGAAAACATCCGCTCCCTTTTTTAAGCACTCAGGAAGACCTACCGTATCGAGAGTCATCTCCACACCTTCGGTACCTTCCCCTATAGCCCTGAAAATGGGAGAGCCCTCTCCAGCTTTTATACACCACTTAAGGTAGTACTCAACCGGGTCGCCTCCTGATTCGCCTATTACCATATCGATGAGTTGACCGTAGGCAAAGTAACCCTGAGTTGCTCCGTATCCTCTGTATGCTCCTGCAACGGGGAGGTTTGAATAAACCGCCTTACCCTTAAACACTATGTTTTCGATTTTGTTTAGAAGGGGAAGTGTTTTGGAAGCGGAGTTGGAGAGAACTGTCAGTGAATGAGTGCCGTATGCTCCTGTGTTCTCCAGTGCTTCCATGCTCAATGCATTGATTTTGCCGTCTTCCGGCTCAAATCCCGCTTTCATGGTTATTGTAAACCCGTGCCTGGTTCTAGTGGAGGTAAACACCTCTTTTCTGGAGAGCCGCAACCTGGAAGGTCTGCCTGTTCGCCAGGTGGTCAGGGCTACAAAGGGTTCGACAATAATCTCCTGCTTGGCTCCGAAGCCTCCGCCTATCCTTGGTTTTATGACCCTTATTTTCCCAGGAGGTATATCCAGGATTCTCGAAACTATTCTACGAACGTGAAAGGGTACCTGGGTTGAAGAGATAATTACCAATCGAGCCATTTCATCCATATATGCCATTGCGGTGTGTGGTTCAATGGGGCAGTGGGAGGTGATGGGTGTGGTGAAAGTGGCTTCGACTTTTCCGGATGAGTTTTTGTAAGCTCTTTCAAAATTACCTACTTCTACATTTACCTCTGCTGCCAGGTTTTTTTCTGGATGGAAGGGTACAGGGATCATCGCCTTTGCATCTTTTTCAGGATGAACTATTGGAGCATCCTCGTTTAAGGCTTTTGAATAATCGAGCAGTGGGGTAAGGATCTCGTAATCTACCCTAATAAGATTTAGTGCTTCTCTTGCAATCTCTTCGGTTTCTGCGGCAACGATGGCAACTTCATCACCTGCAAAACGTACCAGAGTATCGAAGAGGGCCTTGTCGTAGGGGGAAGGCTCGGGATAACCCTGCCCTGCAGTTGTAAACATCACACGGGGGACGTTTTTATGAGAGAAAACCTCGACCACACCATCCAATTCTCTGGCCGGGGAATCGTCAAGCTCTCTGATTCTTGCAAAGGCATGGGGAGAACGGAGAACGGCAAGGTAGAGCATATCGGGTTTTGTAAAATCGTCTGTAAAAAGAGCCTCTCCCGTGGCCAGAGAGATGGCGTCGATTTTTTGTTCTGAATACTTGACATGTCTGTATTTCTTCATTTCTTACCCATCCTTACCGCAGCAAGTTTAACGGCTTCTATAATTTTTATGTATCCCGTACATCTGCAAATATTACCGTCGAGAGCAAGCTTAATTTCTTCCTCCGACGGAGCGGGATTTCCTTTGAGTAAAGCGTATGAAGAAAGCACCATCCCGGGTGTGCAGAATCCGCATTGTACGGCTCCGGTTTCGGCAAAGGCTTCGGGAATAACCGAAGTGCCGTCCATGTCCATAAGCCCCTTAACGGTAGTTATTTCTCTGTTTCGAACGCTCATTGCCAGTATCTGGCAGGAGGGAACAGCCTCACCGTCCAGAAGAACCGTACAGGAACCGCACTCACCCTCCTCGCATCCACACTTAACCTCCGTGTAACCGTTGTCTCTAAGGACTCTAAGCAGGGTCTGCCCCGGATGTAAGGAGAGACGAACCTTCCTGCCGTTTACAGTGAAAAGTGTATTCATTTATTGATCTCCTGTTTTTATAAAGTTAGGCAGCAGTTCTTCAAGACCGTCTTTAAAAAGGCTCTTTAACATGAGCAATTTATACTCTGCACCGAAGTTTCGATCCGGAGTAAACTCTGCATCTACATGTTTCATGCACTCTTCGATGAGTCTGGAATCAACGATATTATTGTTAATAAACTCTTCCGCCTCGGTTAGTTCCCTGTAAAATCTCTTAACACCGGTTACAAAAATTGCAGGTTCTCCTATGGCGTATTCTCCTCCCTTTTTCTTAACTCTTTTTGCACAGAAGGCAAGGTTAAAGACGGGATAATCGAAGAAAACACGGGTAAACCGCCTTACAAAGAAAATTAAATCCTCTTTAACGGGTAAAATTACCTCTCGAATCAATACATTCTCTTTCTTTAACCTCCTGTCCAGAAACTCCTTTACAGTACAGGTTTCCACGGTCAGGTCGAGTCTCCTGTAGGTTAAGTGCGCACCGAGACATAGGAGTGTTGAGAAAAGATCGGACCAGTAGGGAGCATCTATGAGGGAGCCTCCCATGGTAATCCTGTTTCTAAGCAGGGTAGAGCCGGCTCTGGAGACGGCTCCTTTAAGCATTTGCAGGCTGGCTTCTGTAAGGGACGTCTTGCATATTTGGGAATAGGTTGAGGTAGCGCCTATCCGAATAGTATTGCCTTCTTTTTTGATATAGTTAAGATCAAGTGCCGATAGATCTATAAGACCTTTTATTTTTTGAGACTTAGTTCTAAGAATACCGGTGCCGCCGGCATGGTAGAGTGTGTCTACATTCTCCCTTTTTACGGCAACTGCCTCCTCTTCGGTTTCAGGGAAGTACCATTTTATTTCTCTATTTAACATAAAAAAGCCTCCAGAGTTTAATGGGGTCAGGTCTTGAATTTTGACATTTTGTGGTAACAGCGTGTCGAAGATTGGGCTTCCGGCGTGCGCCCGGTATAAACCGAAAATGTCAAAATTCAAGACCTGACCCCCCTATGAGTCATCATGAGACCGACCTTTTCTACCGGTGTTGTGTGGGGGAACGATACCCTGAACCCTTCCCTCGTAGAGCACCATGATCCGGTCGGCCATGGAGATGATTATATCAAAATTTTCGGATATAAGCAGTACCGGAACCCCCAGATTCCTTATCTGCACTATCCTTTTATGAATGTATTCGGAAGCACCTATGTCGACTCCCCGAGTCGGCTGGGCGGTCAAAAGATGTTTTGGTTCTGAGCTAAGCTCGCGCGCGCGGATGAGCTTCTGGATGTTCCCACCGGAAAGGGTTGATACAATAACATCGACAGAGGGCGTCCTCTCATCGAAGTCCTTTATCACTTCAGCCGCATGGGACTTAATCTGCTTCCCCTTAAGGGAAATCCATCTGGAAAACTCTTGGGAACTGTGTGATTTTAAAATTACGTTCTCTGTCAGAGAAAACTCCCTGATGATACCCATCGTCATTCTCTCCTAGGGAATAAAGGCAAGCCCTCTGACTATCCGCTCCGATACCTCCAGCCGGGTTATATCCTCTCCGTAAAGAATGATTTCTCCCGATTCAACGGTCCTCAAGCCCGCTATGGCTTCGGCAAGCTCCTTCCGGCCGTTTCCCGAGATACCTGCAATTGCGAGAATCTCTCCCTTTCTTAAATCGAAGCTTACATCTTTTAGCGCCGGAAGCCCCTTATCGCCAGGCCCATTGAGGTTGCGGACTGAAAAAACCGTCTCTGACTGGGGAGCCCCCCTTTTCTCCCAGGTGGGGATGACCTCTCTGCCGACCATGAGGGCGGCAAGCTTTGCCCTTGTTGTTTTACCGGGCGCCGTCTCACCCACAAGGTGCCCACCGCGTAGCACCGATATCTTATCGCTTATCTCCATGACTTCGTTCAGCTTGTGGGATATGAAGATAATACCGTGACCCTCTTTTACCATGCGTCGGAGTACGGTAAAAAAATCCTTAACTTCAAGCGGTGTTAAGAACGATCTCGGCTCATCGAGAATGATAAAGGATGCATCCCGGAAGAGAATTTTAAGGATTTCGACGCGTTGCTGTTCACCTACAGAAAGCTGCCAGATTTTCGCATCGGGATCTATGGAGAACCCGTACTCATCTGACATCGCCACAATCCTTCTCCTTGCTGCATTAGTATCCAGAAAGGGCCCTCTCGAAGAAGGATAGTTCAGCGCAATATTTTCCAGCACGGACAGGGAAGGAACCAGCATGAAATGCTGATGAACCATTCCGATGCCCATATCGGAGGCGTATTTCGGTGAGCGAAAGGAGACCGGTTTTTCATTTATAAGGATCTCTCCTTCATCAGGCTGGTAGAGGCCATACATGATATTCATCAGCGTGGACTTTCCTGCTCCGTTTCCTCCGAGCAGGGTATGGACGCAGGAATGCTCGAAGGTGATGGATATGGAATTGTTTGCCAGTACTCCGGGGGATCGTTTCGTTATATTCCTCGACTCGATTGACTCGATTTTTTTCATAACCCTTTTTTAAGAAAGACCGGAAGATGCGATTCCTCCGGCCTTCGTTACTTCCAGTGTTTAATAACTTGCTCTCTACTGAGGCAGTTTAACCTTTATTTTACCCGTTTTAACATCTTCCTGCATAGCATTAAACTCGGCCATCACATCTGCAGGAATCATATCCTTAAGGGGTGAGTTGAAGGTTATGTTGGTTCTGCCATTGGCGAGCTCCAGACTGAGCACTTCACCGCCGAGATTACCCGCTTTATGACTTTCGATAATATACTGAACTACGGTCTTCCAGTTTTATACCTGTGATGCAATGATATTGTCAGGTGCTAGCGGAGACTGATCTGTATCGTTGGAAAACCAGTAGACATCTTCATGCAGGGCAACGGCCTGGATTGCCTCTACAACACTCTATAGTTAGGCAACCAGGAGTTCCTCTTTTGAGAATTAAAGGTACATTTTCTTATCTATTATTCCGCTTGTCAAAAAAATGTTTAATTTTTCTGCATATTTTGCATTCATGCCGGTTAACCATGTTGCCAGAAACCTTCATGTACTTTCTTAGCCTCTCCTTCGAGGATAGGGCCTTCCACCACTACATTCCGCATGCCCCTTAAGAAAACCTCACGGCTTGCAACTCCGTTCTCCGCCTCAAGGAGCACATCACCACCAAGTCCTACCAGAATGGCCCCGAAAGGGTGATTACCCCTCTCACGTGCTTTGTGGGCTACTTCTATGGCCTTTCTCATGTAGTATTCATCATTCATGCTTCCTATCCTTAATGGGGTCAGGTCTTGAATTTTGACACTTTTATAAGAAGCCCTTAATCCGGGAGACCCACCGGATCAAGCCGCATGTGAGTCTTAAGAACCCTTAAAGCATGAGCCGGTGCGGTGTCCATGCCGAGTACGATGGCCGGGCAATCCGGCAGCATGTGGCTTAGGACTCTTAAGTATAAGCCGGTGTGGTCTCCCTCCAACGAGCCTTTTTCTTAATTAAAGGCACAATCTTCGTTGAACGGGCGCGGGGTATGCGAATATAGCTTATGGGCGCTTAACCTTAAGAGCATCTTTTCAATATTGTAAAAAGGGGGTAAAATTATATACTTATAATAATGGATGATTTTACCATTCAGCTTATAAATAACGGTTTCGATGGTTTTATTCTTATCGATTCAGAAGGTAAGATAGCAAATATAAACAATATCCTATCCGAACTCAGCGGTTATACCGAAAAGGAGCTTAACGGTACACCCATTGCGACTCTTCTTCCCGAATATAGTGGTGATTTTAACTCTTCTTCTATTCGGGTTGGAGAAGAGCAAGAGACAGAGTTAAGATGCAAAGATGCCGAAATCTTACAGGTACGGCTCAAGTTCTCCCCTTATCATAGTCAATCTACAGGGCTATCGGGGTTCTTTACTTTCATAAGGAACATTTCCGAGCAAAGAGAAATCGAGAGAGAGCTGCGCAGAAGCAAGGCACAACTTCAAGCAGCTTTAGAGAGTCTTCCCTTCGATTTCTGGATAATGGATGAAGAGGGTAAAACAGTGGTACAGAACCCTGTAAGTAAAGAGTTATGGGGAGATGTTAGGGGCAAACATCCCGATGAAGTTACAAATAATAAAAAGCTGGTCAGAAAGTGGAATGAGGTAAATAGAAGGGCTTATTCCGGGGAGATAACGGAAAGAGAGATAGAGGTGAGGGTTAAAGGGCAGAAGAGAATCTTCCGTAATGTAGTTGCACCAATAAGGGATGATAACAGGATAATAGGGATTCTGGGAACGAACATCGATATTACAGATTATAAAGAGACTCAAAAAAGGTTACTCAACGCGCTGCGCGATAAAAACGTTCTTCTTAAAGAGATTCATCACAGGGTAAAAAACAATCTTCAGGTAATCATAAGCATATTGAACATGCAGGAGGGTTATTTAAAAAACAGTGATGACAGGGATATTATCGTTGATACCAAGAATCGCATCTCTTCGATGGCATTAATCCACGAGCAACTCTACGAATCCACCCACTATTCGAGAATAGATATTGAGGAGTTTATCAGGACACTCCTCCATCATCTCTTCTATTCTTTTGAGATTGATAATAGCAGAATCAGGACACTGATAGACATTGAAGATTTTAAAATCGACATCAACAGAGGTATTCCCCTGGGACTGCTTATTAATGAGCTTGTATCCAACAGTATAAGGCATGGATTCCCTGGAGGGAGAGAGGGAGAAATCTTTATTCAGTTAAAGAAGAAGGACAGAAGGCGGCATTTTTTAACCGTAAGAGACAACGGAATTGGTGTGGGAGTTAATTTTGATTTAAAAAAGAAAACCACTCTGGGGCTCGAACTGGTGGAGGCGCTTGTTGAGCAGTTGAAAGGAGAGATCAGTTTTTCTACGGAAAGCGGTTTCGAAGCCCAGGTTATATTTAACTGGTAGAGAGGATTACTGCTGATCGGTTATGCTGCATGCCTATTATATATAAGGCTGACGCACGGCGCAACCTTTTAGACCTTAATTGGAGCTGACAGCCCTCGCTACGCTCCACCTGCAGCTCAACTCGGTCATATTTTGTGGTCTGTATAAGCGTGTAGTACGGTATGTATCAGTACTTTCCCCTGTAGACAGCATGACAGGAACCGCAGGAACCAAATAAATTGGCCCCCTGCTTTTCAACTCCTGTAGTGTCGTTATCAAGTGCAAGTTTTGCCAGTGTTTCTGCCTGGTAAACGAGCTTTTGAGAGGCATCTGCGAAATCTGAAAGCGAACCCCCCTCATAAAATAGCTTGAGCCCTCAACCGGATATGCTTCTTCATAGGGATTGTCATATATAAATCCGTGCATAAAGCGATAGCTGTTAAAAACATCACCACTACAGCAAGTCTTTTCATAATACACCTCCTTTTTAAATTTCTGTTATTATAAACAACAGTTCTAATATGAGTGCACACGCCCTTTTTTTAAGTCAAAGGTTACTTGAATTGTAAGGATAATGATAGCTTTTGTCAGGTCGAGAAAACATGGGAAAATAAGGATGTGCTATATCAAAGAAAACCAATTTGACTGATTGACAATTCAAGGTTATACTTCGATAAGAATCGGAGAGTTTTTTAATGATAGATAAAACTATCAACAGGGAAGATCAAAGCAAGATTCTTAAATGTGCAACAGTAGAGCAAAAGCTGGATGCCCTCAAAAGGAAGTCCCGCGAGCTTCTCGAATTAAACCCCGAAAGCGGGATTCGTTACCTTATCGAATCGTTCCGGAGGAAAAACAGGAATGACCAACAAAGAGCTGTTAAAGCTTCTCGATGATAGGGGTATTCAGTTTGTATTAATCGGCGGAACCGCAATGCAGATCTATAACAGCCCACGTGTTACTCATGATATCGATATCGCAATAAGGACGCTCGATGTAGATGCTATAATACGGTTAATGTATGAAAATAACTATTACCTGATTACAGAAGTGGGAAATAGTAGTTGTTCATGTGCACTTTCAGCGGATGAAGCGGATGCCTGGGTTGAGGAAACCAGGGCGGGTGCTGTTAGTTTTATCGAGCTTGAGACGAAGCTACTATCAAAAAAAATACCACATGAAAAGATAGATATTTCAACGCAGGTTGATTTCGTTTTTGAACTAGGTATCCCCTTTACACGTTTGATGGGTAATGCACGATTAATAGAATTAAAGGATACATCGTTCTATGTGGCCTCACCCGAAGATCTTTTACTGCTTAAAGAGCAACGAAGGGATAAGACCGAGGCAGACCTGTTGGACATACAATTTTTAAAACGCCTTATAAAAAGAAAAAACTCTTAATTAAACCTCCATCTAAAAAAATAATTGCGTTATCCTGTTTCAGAGTGTAAAATATACCGCAATCTACGATCGCAACTTAATGTAGATTGCGATGTGCTATTGGCTAAGGTAGATTTTGTTTTTTCGCGTTTAAAAATTTAGGTAAAAAAACAAAATCTCGACCGTAAATAGCATAAACGGGGGCATGAAGATTGGTGGGATGCCCAAAGTTGGTGCGTGGTTTAACGTTATGTTAAAAAGAAGCCTTGCATTTATTGCAGTTTTTTTTCTATTTATTGAAATTCCTTTCGCTCAGCAGACAGAGGATCGGGCAAGAGTTCTGGTGCTTCAATTTGAAAACGAAACCGGAGACCCTCAAAACGATCTCATCTGCCGGTCTATAACCGACACAATAGTTATTACCCTCAGGCTTTTTAAAAAGTACGCGGTTTTACCGACAGAAGAAAGACCCGAAAGTCTCAATGTTCCCTCACTATCTGCTCTGTCCAGGAAATACAGGGCGGATGACATAATTTTCGGCAGCAGCACTATAGATAGAGAGAACAGGTTTGTTTTTAAGCTTTCCGTATTCGACAGGTTTGAAAACAGGACCACCATAACCATTGAAGAGATCTCAGAGAGCATTCTCGGAACCTTCGAAGCCGCAGACAA
>QNBH01000031.1 GCA_003645645.1 Spirochaetota bacterium
ATATAAAAATGTATAAAATTAATGCACTATAATATGGTGGTTTATTCCATATTTTTTTATTTTTCTATTAATGGTGGGTTGAGTTACTCCCAGGGCCCTTGCTGCTTTGATTTGACTTTTGTATTTTTTTAGAGCCTTCCTGATCATAAAAGATTCCAGTCTATCTACAGCCTTCCTCAAGGGGAGCTCTTCCTTATCTAAGGAAGATATAGTGGTATTTACAGATTTTCTAATATATTGAGGTAAATCCTCTGGGGTAATCTTCCTATTTTCACTTAGAGTTGCTATTCTTTCAATAATATTTGAGAGTTCCCTTACATTACCAGGAAATTCATACTCACACAGAATATCAACAGCCTCGGGGGATATGTAGATATCCTTTTTATATTTTTCATTGTAACGCCCCAAAAAGAAGTTAACCAGAGGAGGGATATCCTCCGGTCTTTCTCTAAGAGGATGAATATAAATTGGAATAACGTTTAATCTGAAAAAAAGGTCTTCTCGGAATTTTTTCTCTTTAACCAGAGCCGCCAGATTCTGGTTGCTGGCTGCAATTATCCGAGCATCAATTTTTATATATTTGATTCCTCCCACCCTTAAAATTTCCTTCTCTTCTAAAAAATGCAACAGCTTTACCTGAAGATGTATAGGCAACTGGTCAATTTCATCCAGGAAAAGTGTGCCTTGATCTGTCAATTCTAAAACCCCAGGTTTTCCCTCTCTCCTTGCCCCTGTAAAAGCCCCCTTCTCATAGCCAAACAGCTCAGATTCTATCAAAGACTCAGGGATAGCTCCACAGCTAACACATATAAAGGGGCCACTGCTTCTGGAGGAGTATCTATGGATTAGCTTGGCAATTAAATTCTTACCCACGCCGGATTGGCCCAAAAGAAGAACGCAACAATCCAGGTCACAGGCTTTTAAAGCAATCTTTATAACTTTATCCATTGTTTCACTTTTGTAAATTATGTTGCCTTTTTCCAGATTCCCCAGTTGAATTCTGGAAAGCTCGGATTGATATTTTTTTGTTAAAGCCTGGCTTTCTTTTAATGCTTGATTGAGCATGTTAAGATGGGTGATATCTCGTTCATTTACCACCACCATCTCTAAATTCCCTTCATCATCAAAAATTGGACTTCCCGTAACCAGAATACTCTTTCCACTTCTTACCTTTTGCAGCAAAGTAACAGGAGTTTTTCTTTCCAGGACCTCTAAAGTTACAGATTTATTGTATAAACCTTCTTTTAAAAGGTCTCTTACATTCCTTCCCACTACTTCTGAGATTTTAACTTCATTAATTCTCTCAGAGGCCTTATTTATCCTTAAAACCTTTCCATCCCTGTCGCTTATCCATATACCATCAAAAGAGGACTCAATAATGCTATCCAACATCTTAACCTTTCGTTTATACTGCTTCAGATCATCAATGACATCTTTTTGTTTAATAGAAGACATTTAAACCTCTTTCTTTTGACTATACTGCGAAATCACCTTAAAGCATGTATACTACAATCATGCTCGTTCTTTCAGATGAAACTCACTCAGATGCTGTAGTTCCTTGTTGGCCACATCTATAAACACCTTTTTGCAAGTGGATAATCTGTGCCATCGGCGTGGGCTCTATACAGATGTGCAGCTTCCTCTTCTGGTTGATAATTGATAGGGTTTTTATATTTCGCGATTCGCCCACATAGGCAAAAAACATGAAAAGTTCCTACTTTGCCTATGAAACATTCAAGAATGCTTTTCCTCCCGAAAAAGGATAGCTTTTTTGTAAATATTCTACCATTCATAGAACATTCTGTCAATAATAAAGAAAATAGACTCTTTTTTTCGGATAGTCTTCAACAAGGAAGAAGATGTTCACCGGAATATCGGGGGACCCCTTTTTTTTGCAATTGCTTGGTACAGGGTCTTATAAATCCGGTCGAAACCAGGCTACTCTGTGTGCTGTCCCATATAGAATAGCATAGGGAGAAAATGTTTTCAGCGTGTGTAGTATTTTCGCAGGACATCTTCTAACTCCTGCTCGATTTCTTGCTCTCCCTGCAGTACTGTCCCCTGGAACACTATAGCAGGATAGGCTCTCTCTTTAACCCCGAGTGCATCGAGTACATGGGTATAAGTATCATAGATTTCAGGTTCTCTTATGTCCCGCATCGATACATGCAGCCGGATACCGAGCTTTTTTTGCAGTGTGATCATTTCACGGACAATGAATATCTCGCATCCCTTGCAACCGGAATCGTAGAAGTATTCAAAAAAAAGCGGAGGGGTGGTTTTCTCCTGCGGAGTCTCGAGCTGAGTATTGGACTGAATAGAATCATCTTTTCCAGAAGAGTTCACGAGCACCTTTCCTGTGACTGGGAAGTACTGCAGGGAGATGCTATTCCCCTTCCGGGCTCTGACTACGGTTTGTATTGCAACTCTTCCTTGGATACTGGATGGATCGTATCGGATAGTTATATGGTCGGTTTCATGTCCTCCAAGCTCCAAAGTGTTTGGACTTACAGTGAGACGTGGCGAAGTAGGGGTGAATGTCAGTTCTATCTTATCCGTATGCTGGTTTTCTATCGCTACTTTCTGTTCTAATGGGCCGGAGCTCTGGTTGGTTACAAAATTCCATGCAGAAGGCTTGAAAACAAGTGAAACCTCCTGGCCACAGAAAAATAATGTAAACAAAGATGCTGCAATCAAGCCGGTTCTCCTAAGAATTAATACTCGGTACCGTTTCATTTTTCCTACCACATTATTATGTGTATCATGAGAGTAGCTAACACAACGAAGAGGACAGCAGTGGCAAGCTTTACTTTCGCTACTTGTTGCTTGAATATCCTTATTAGTTTCTGAGAACTGATTCCTATGTAGGCAAGGGTAAATATCCCGATGAGCGGGGCAATAAAACCGATGTTATAGAGCCCCAACAACAGATAGCTTGAAGCAGATTGCCTGATCTTGACCATATAGGCAATTGTAGGAAAGTATATCTGGCCGGTGCAGGCCAGTTCAAACAACGAGACGAAGAAACCCAGCACAAGGGTGCTTACAATGAGGGCGGCCGACCTGGACCTTATTCGTATCGAGGAATGGATTTTCATTTTTAGGAAATCGGGAAGTTGAAGTTTTATGTCTTTTATTCTCCCACGTTTAATAAGAATAAAATCGTAGAGGTTCAGACCTGCGAATAAGAAAAGTACTCCCACTAAAACCCATTGAATTATAGTAGCAACTACCGGAAATGACTCTGCTTTCATGAGCGCACTGAATAAACCTATACCTATGCAAAAATAACTTGCAAATACCGAGATGGTATAGAATACACCAATAATAAAAATCTCATATCGTTGTCTTCCGGCTATGGCTAGAGTGGACAGGAGAAAAATAAGAGTTGTGAAAGCGCACGGATTTATTCCATCTAACAGACCGGCGGTGATTACCGAAAGGATGCCGAGCTGTTGTACAATCTTATCTTTCTCGGTTACTGTTGTATCGGATCCCACAGCCTTTTCGTCTATACTCTGAACCGGCTGCTTCCTGTAGCAAAATGCTTCATCCAACGCACCGTATGCCGTTGCACGTAGGAGATTTTCGAATTTTTCGTTTATTTCCTCATCACCTTGGAGTACATTCCCATTGATTATAAGCAAAGGTACTCTTTTCATTTCCACTCTTGCATCTTTTAGAGATACCATTAGTTCTTCATAAACTGTAGGATCGAGAATATTTTTTTCATGAATTTTAATAGAGAGCTGTAATTTCTTTGCTATTCGAGGTACGGTCCGGTCCAAAAATTTTGCACATTCTTTGCAGCCGGAAGTGTAATAATAGTACGCATCTATTGTTTTGGTTTTGGAAACCTCATTAGTACCCGGGAGAAAAGTATCTTCTTCCTCAGACTCATATCTACCAGAGGATATTGCAGAAGAGCCATGTGTTTCAACCCTGCCCTCTACTAGAAAAAGCGCTCTCGGGAGATCTCTGCTGTCTGTTCTGACTATATAGCGCATCTGTATGTCACCTTCGTACCCCTCAGGATCGAAGGTAAGAGTGACAGTGATTTCCCCCCCGGGTTCGAGTTTAAACTCTCCGGGATCAACATAAAGACAGTCGCATGTAGGAATAATTGATATGGTTACCCGGTTATCACCATTATTTTGGACAGTAAGCTCGTTTTTTACAGGTGTGGTGTCGGGGATAGTTCTGAAATGCCATTTACTTTCTGAGAAAGTGATATCAGCTTTCGCATAGACTCCGAAAGTCAGAAAAAGAAACAGAATGAAAGAAAGACATTTCATAAAGTACCCTCTATATTTATCAAAATATTGCATTTTTGGAAATATAGTGGTAAATAATTAATGCAGGCTCACTTGGACCGAAACCCTACAATCTTTTTTGATGAAGAAGATTGGCGGGAGTTTAACAGATATACCTTATTAACCAGGATACTCAATGAGTTAAAGGAAATAATTATAAATACTTATCTGTAAAATATTATGAAGAAATATTTTTAAGATTGATTTAAATGCATATTCTTGAATGAAATTGCCTGCATATTCCAGTTTAAAGTCATCATTAGATTTTAATACTTATTCCATCGAAAGTTGCATCCATATAATCCTGTGTGAAAAGGGTTGTATTTATTACGATTAGCCTAAATTAGGATAATAAAAAAATGGGCGGCGGGGGATTTGAACCCTCGACCCCTAGCGTGTCGAGCTAGTGCTCTAACCAACTGAGCTAGCCGCCCAATCCCGGGGTCAGGCCTTTACATCTGGCGATTTCGGCTTATACTCATACAGCTTATACCGTCTTTAAAAATTTTGTCAAATGTGAAGCCCTGACCCCTCTTTATTTATTGGTTTAGTGTCATCCTCACTCTTTCAAGGACCTTTTTTCTGTCCAGGGGTTTTACAATATAGTTTTTCGCCCCCAGAAGAAGGGATTTCTTTACCAGATCCTGTTTCCCCAATGCACTTATCATTATCACTCTTGCTTTTTTGTCAAACTCTATTATCTTCTCGAGGGCTGTTACTCCATCCATCTTGGGCATGGTTATATCCATGGTAACCAGGTCAACATTGGGATAAAGTTCTTTATATTTTTCTAACCCCTCCTGCCCGTCACCGGCAATGCCCACAATCTCATATCCCTCCGAGGTGAGGATCTGTCCGATCTGTTTTGTTACAAACATGGAGTCATCCACAACAAGAACCTTGTAAGGGGTTCCATCTTCTTTTAATCCCTCGGGCCTTCTCTCATTTATGGTAGGAAAATCTGTTTTGGTTTTCATCTGAATAATCCCCTAAGTTCTCTCTCGTACAGCGACATTAATTTCTATTTTACCCTGTGGTAATTCTATGGGAACAATTAATGCTTCCACTCCCTGATCTGTAACTTCCATATTTTCACCAGTTATTATGGAAGGAGGTGTAAGATCAAACTTGAACCCCAAATCATGAAGCTTTGTAACTGCCTGGGCGGTTATCATATTTGCAAGCTCATTAATTGTAGCTTTGCCAAGATCATCCAGCTTCTCAAGCTTTTCAGAATTCATGACAGATGCAATGGCGATAGCCGTATCCATTCTCATATCGAATAATACCCTGCCTTCTACATCACCGGCAAGTCCTACTATTGCTGCCACACCGAGAACAGGTTGAGATGTTGATTTTAAATAGAGCTCTCCCCTTTTCACGTTTTCGTCCAGAACTTCTTTCAATACATTAAAAGCTGCCTCAACAAAGGGATTGATATATTCAACTCTCATATACACAACTCCTTGTTTATTTTTCTCCTGTTATTCTTCCAACTTTCTCTTATAAGCAGAAATCTTCGCCTCTTCGACCGGTATCCAATTATATTCGGTAAGTCTCTCGTTGTTACCGATAATCAGTATTCCATTAGGCTTTAGCTTTTGTTCTAACTCTTTTATCAATTTCTCCTGATCCTGCAGTGGCAGGAAAGAGAGTACATCTCGTGCTATTATTATGTCCACATCGGGAAAAGGATTTTGATTTAATATATCATGGAATTCGAAAAGTATTAAGTCCTTAATCTCCGATTTAAACTGATATCCATTTCTTCCCTCTGCCAGGAAAATCTTAAGTGATTCGGGTACGTTTTCAGGTTGAAATATTAAATTGGGTGCGCTGGTTATATTTAAAAGGTCTTTATCATTTGCCCAGATCTTAATTCTGCTTTCCGGGTAGAGAGTCTTAAGAAGACAGGCCATGGAGTACGATTCAAAACCTTTGCCGCACCCTGGATTCCATACGCTTAAGGTTTTTGATTCGAACTTCGGCAGGATTTTTTTGATCTCATCAAGAAAATCATCCCCCAGGAGCTCTTCTGTATAGGGAGAATAAAAGCTAAGGAGAAACTCATCTGCTTCTTCCGGTGTTCTCAGTTGAATATCTTCGTTTCTGGTTTTACGATAACCTTTCCATTCATCGAATCTGGATTTAACCCAATCATAATTTACAGGAGTCACATAGAAACCTTTAAAAGTGGCAAGAGTGTCGGCAATAAAGTTTAAATCAAGCTCTTCTTTCTCTTCGGAGGGGATAGGATATCCGGGTACTTCCTCCACCTCTGCCTTTTCCTCTCTTTCTTCGGGAAGCTCTTCCTCCCCTCCAAAGATCCTCTCTACATCAAGGATTATGTACAGCCGGTTGTTATGCTCCACCACACCGCTAATGTATTTAATATTTATATCTCCGAAAAGAGGATGGGGTGGCTGGATATTTTCGGAAGAGACACCCACCACTTTGTCCGTTGAATCCACTATAACCCCCAGAATATTGTTGGATAATCTTAAGATTATCATATTTTCAGGTTCACCCTCTTTTTTCTTTTCTACATAAAGATTGAACATAAGCCTTAAGTCGATTATAGAAATAATATCCCCTCTCAGATTGTATACACCCCTCACATAGGCGGGAGTATTAGGAACATAGGTAAACTCGCTGTCTTTTGCTATCTCCTTTACCTTCATTATATCTATACCGTAATCCTTCCCTCCGAGAGAAAAGGTTACCATTTTATAATCGATAAGTTCCGCTTGTTTTTTAGCCTCCGCCTCTTCTTTTATGGTCACGCTTACTGTGCTCATTGTTTTACCTTATTGTTGCTTCCAGTTTTCTTCTATCTTCTATCTCTCTCTTCAATCCGAGCTCCAGTAACTGGCTCACATCGATAATAAGAGATACAGTACCATCCCCCAGAATGGTTGCACCTGCTATACCGGGTGCATTGGTGTATCTATCTCTCAACGGTTTTATCACTACATCCTCCTCGCCGATGAGAGAATCGACTACAAGACCCATCTTTTTATCTCCGCTTCCTACAATAACCACGAAAAAATAATCCTTCTTCTCATCGGATACTATTCTAAACAACCTGTTAAGTCTAATCAATGAGACCACATCTTCCCTGACATTGAAAACTTCGTAATTGTCTATCATTTTGATCTCTGATGGTTTGATCCTATGACTTTCTAAGACCGAAGTGATTGGTATTGCGTAGGTCTCCTTCCCCACTTTGACCAGAAGCCCCTGTATAATTGCCAGGGTGAGGGGCAGTTTTATGGTTATTTTTGTGCCTTTCCCCTTTTCCGACCAGATGCTCGCACTGCCGTTCAACTTATCTATCTGCTTCTTCACCACATCCAGGCCTACACCCCTGCCCGAAATATTCGTTACTTTCTTTGCAGTGGAGAAGCCGGGCTCAAAGATAAGATTAAAGGCTTCTAAATCAGAAAGGGTTTTATTCGGATGGATCAGACCCCTGTCGATTGCCCTCTGCCTGACCGCATCTACATCAATTCCCCTGCCATCATCTACAATTTCTATGATTATAAGATTCCCTTCATTGCTTGCCTTAAGCAAGATATGACCTGTGGGAGGTTTCCCTGCCTCTGACCTCTCTTCCGGGCTTTCCAGACCATGATCTATGGAGTTTCTCACACAATGAATCAGTGGGTCCAGTAAATCCTCGATTACAGATTTATCAAGTTCTGTATCTTCTCCTTCGATTTTTAACTCAATGTTTTTATTTAACGATTTCGACAGGTCTCTCACCAGTCTGGGAAATCTGGAGAATATCTGAGAGATGGGAACCATTCTGATTTGAAGAACTTTCTCATGTAGTTCACTGGTAATTCGCCCAAGATTTCCTGCCGTGCTTCTGAAATTGTTTATAGTAGTTTTTAATTTGTTTTCGAAACTATCAAAAAGGTTAAACAGATCTCCAAATTTTTCTATAACTTCTTTTTTTATTTCTTTTACAGATTTTCCGTTATTTATCTCTTTGAGGTATTCGGGAAGATTTTCGAATAGTTCTCTTTGTTTTTCCTGAAAGAGCACTTCTGTGTTCTGAAAATCTTCAAGAGACTCTGTGAATTGACTGCTTATCTGGTTGAATGTTGCCTTGTTTATAACGGCCTCACTCACAAGATTGAGCAGATTGTCAATCCTGGAACTGTCCACCCGCAAGATAGAGCTTACCACACCGGTCTTCTTGATTTCTGCAGGCTTCCTGGCAGGCTCCTCCCTGGGCTCTTGCTCCTCTTTTATAGCAGGTGCTTTTTTTTCGGTAATTTCTGTCTCTTTCTCTTCGGTTTTTTTAGTCGGTGGTTTTTCTAGTAGTTCCTTTTTTTCAGTGAGATCCTGTATATTTACATCGGTTGTTACATCAGGAATGATTAACTTCTGTATTATGTTTTCCTCATCTTCCTCGGTGGCAACATAATATTCGACAACAGGGAAAAAATTATCTTCGTAGAGCCTTTCGAACTCGGGAGATGTTTTGAGTATCTTGCCCATTTCTTTTAACACTGCAAATACCTGAATGCCCCCCACGGTATTCATGGGATTATTTTCATCAAAATGGACTGTTACTTTAAATATTCTCCTCTCATCACCTGCAGCGTGCTTAAGCTCAAGCAGCTCATACTCACTTACTTCTCTACCCTCATGGGCTTTTGTCTTTGCTTTAACGGGTGAAGGCTCTTTTCTTTTTTCGACCGTACGCGTTGTGGCACTCTTTTCCTTTTTTGTGCCGAATAGCAGAGATTCCAATTTACCTTTTAGGTCTGAAATGTCTTCATTAAAAGTCTCTCCCGATTTCTTTGAATCCAGCATAGCCTTGATAATGTCTATAGATTCCAGTAAATAATCGATAAGGTCACTGTCTATATCCAGATTGCCGTTTCTGATTTCATCCAGTACATCTTCGAGCAAATGAGTAAAATCTGAGAGTTCGATCATTTGAACTGCACCGGCGCTGCCCTTAAGAGTATGGGCAGCCCGAAAGATCTCATCTATTGCATCTTGGCTGGATGGGTCATTTTCTAACACCAGAATATTCTGCTCAAGAACCTCTATCTGCATTTGAGCTTCTACAAAGAAATCCTTAAGCAGTTCCTCATTGTTGGGATCGAGATAATCACTCATATCAGTTAACAATTTTTATACATATAATGTTTAAAGTCAAGTAACATTTCCAAGTTAAGGGAAATATCGTATCATTCGATATTTAAGGAAAATATAATAACTTTTACAGGATAGTTTGTTTTTTCAGTAATTTAGGTGTAAAATGTAATTTATAGGGGCAAGAAAATCATGATATCGAACAAAGTACTCCAGTTCATCTTTCTAACCTGCTTTATTATCTTTTTTCCTGTATTTACCACATCGCCTGCAGACCTGCTGGTTCCTTCAATGGAGCTTATAACCAGGGGGTACTTAAGAGGGGGAGCTTTTCACCTTGCCACCCTAGGGGCTATAGATATCTCTGTTGCCGGGGGATATAAGTTTGGAGGAAACTTACTCTTTAATCTCGAAAACGAAAATCTGGAAGATATCACCTCTGAAACCAGCCTGGCTTTTAAGGCCGCCTCGGTTACCATAAAGGATATGTTCTCTCTCCCGATTAACATGACATACTATACCGGCGAAATCGAAGAGTTCTGTACGGGAGATAAGTTTCCCGATTATTTCGGCACCCAGCCCCTGGCAACACATTTTCAAGGTTATATCTATTTTCCTGAAGGAGTTCGATATAAGGGGATCCATACTATCGCAGGTACAGGGTTGGATATCTCAACCACCTTTCTGTCGGAATCTTTTCTGGCTGATTTTTATCTGTACCAGGATGCCCATCTGGGTACAGGTAAGTATTCCACCGATCTAAGGGGTATGTTAAATCTTAATCTTTTTAAACTCGAAGCATTCATGGGCATAACATTTCCTGCGGGAACTTTCGGTCTTTATAGAACAGGGCTAATGCTATTCTATAAAACAGGAACTGGAGGTGAGTTTTTTACGCAAATAGGGATACCCAGATGGGATCCGGGAACAGAGAATTTCGATATAGACCTCTTCTACTTCTTATTTGAACCACGGGTAGTACTTAACGGGTTCTCAATAATTTTAACCCTTTTCTGGCATCCAAAGTATTACCTTCAACAGCTCACAGGAGAGCTCGGTTCTGTGGATATCAATATTAACTTTCTCTTTGGGCAACTGGAAAGAACACCCCTTAGCGGCGGTGTTGAAAGCAGTCTTGCCTTCAGTACCGTAAGGGAAGAGCAATTTAAGGCAATTCTTTCTCCCTACCTCGGTGTAATAACATCGGGAGTCTTCTGGAATTTTAAATTAAATGTTAAACTTTTCCCCTTCGAGCTTGCCGAGATCCTGGAAGCGTTTATTGGGGTAAAAGCGGAGTTTTAAAATGATTCGACGAAGCTTAATTTTAACTGCTTTGGTCAGCCTCTTTTCGTTAAACTCCTTTTCATCCTTTTCTCTTGAAATCGGTGCAGGCTTTCACATTGGTAATCTGGGATTTACACACGAGAGAACATCTGATCAAACCGGTTTCGATGGAAGCAATTATCCATGGGGATTATCCCTTTACGGCACACAACCAATCGCAGATAATTTTATTCTTAACTCCGGCTTCTACATGGATCCAATACTGCGAAATACCGTATACACAATTTTTACATACAGAGAGAGATTTTTCAGCATAGGGGTAGGTCCTTTTTTTGGACCTTTTAATTCAAAGACCTCTCTTCTTAAATCCGGCATATCCACATCGGTAAGAATCGAGCTTCCGGGTGTTGCATTTTTAAGCTTCCGTGCAGACAGTAGTATCGGTGGAAGATTGACGCAGGATGGTGATTACATCCAGGAAAGAAGTGATGCATCTATCGGATACTATGTGAGAAATGCAATTTGCTCTCTAAATCTACTCACAAGAAAGTATACCCAAAAAACAACCTCAGGAGAAGTAATAGACAGTACCATCGAGTATTCTTTTAAAACCGACATTTTTCAAAAAAATATTCCATACAAAGTACTGCTAACCTTCGGATACAGAAAAACGTCTAAAACCTTCATAGAAAACAATGCGAGTGTATCACATACATTGGGTTCTATCCTTGTAAATACAAGGATAGATGTTGAGCTTACCACTTTCTTGAAATTTATAGTTGATCTTGAAAATAGCATATATACTTTCGGCCAGGATGAGCTTCTTGGAATATCCAATCCAGGCCCTGGAGGTTATCTCTTCAATTTAAATGCAGGTTTTTCCATCGATGTGGATAAACTTTCAAACAGATTAGCAGGAGGTACTTAACTACACTCTCCTTTTACCAAAAACCCCGGTGCATAGTTGATGATAAAAAATACAACCCGATCTTCGACTTTATTTAAAAGTTAGATCGGGTTGTGCTATTTAAACTGCTTTAGTTATTTTTACCCGAAAGAGGTTTTAACCCCTATACCTATTGAGTGGCTCCTCCCTCTTCCGGCTGAGGTTGAGTGCCACCCCGAGTGGTAGTCCCTGGTAATGCGGGTTCTTCCCTGTGCATTTTCTTCTGTTCCAGCGAACGGAGCACCTGCAACTGACCCAGTTTTCTAAACTCTGCCATTCTTCTGCTTGCTTCACGCTCGCTCAGGATACCCCACACCTCCTCGTGATTTATATCCATCTCGAGATCGAGAAGGGCTCTGTCATAGGTCATGGAGATATCTTTAATGTAGGTAATAAAGTCTCCTCCCTCCTGCTCCTTATCGCGTAGAAACCTTATCCCTATCAGCTTATAAGCAGGAGTTGCCTTAGGATAGAGAGGTTGCCTTTTCAGCTCTCTGTCTCTAACTTCCTCAATGTAATTAGGATTGTTCCAGATGATCTGCCTCCATCCATCGAAATTAAGATACCCCATAAAGTAACTGTACAAATCGCCCTGTTGATCTTTAAGAACCAGCTCAACCCCCATGGGGAAGTTTAAGCCCAGAATGTTCATTGCAATCGATTTGATGGTACCTACGTTTTTTATTACCCCGTATCCGTCAAACTTGGTCCCTTGCTTATCTTCAGGATCCGGTACCAGACTTCCATCATCCTGTAAAATAGTCTTCTGCATATACATGGGGATTTCAAATGGGGGCTTTACCATGGCCCATGAGTTGAAAGGATCCTGTGGGAAATGCACCCGTACCCCCAAGACTCTCTGGCCGGCAAACACTTTAGCATCCTCTTTAACGGTTACTCCCTTTGCCATGGACAGGGCTATGGTTCGAACAGTTTTTGAAGAAGAGGCAAGCTCCACTTCCCAGTTTCTGAGGGCAAGAGAGGTCTTCATTAAGGCCTTCTCTTCCTCCGTGAAACCTACACCTGCCATATCACTGAAATCGATCATCGTAGCAGTGTTTTCTGTAGGTGTACCCTGCCCTCCCGGGTTGTAATCTGCTGCCAGCTTTGAAAAATCTATAAGCACCGATTCTTCCGCATAAATGTTAGCACTTATTATAAATAGTGCTGTTAACAAAAAAATGATGAATCGTTTCATCCGCTGCTCCTTTTTCAATAATTGCCTTGTTTGATTAAAATTATACAGGATGAAAATCTTTTGTCAACGATTTTTATTTTTTTTATTTCCATCCGTTAGTATATTTTCTACTGTTTTTTCGTGTAAAATCGGTAATATCTTTAATTTTTTAGTGCAACGAAGATTATGTGCTTCTTATAAGACAAAGTCTTGTTGGGGAGCTATCTTACTAATTTGCTTCCGGGAAAGATGCACTGTCTTCATGCCGGTACTATTTACCCAAATTCTCGCCAAACCGGGGAAGCTGACCCATAATAGTTATATGAATCTCCTTTATAAAATTAAAATTAAACTTAAGTGTCTTCTTAAGAATATCGATTATTTCCTTTAAACTTAGAGATACCTGTTCTTCACGAAATAAAATGTCTGAATCGAAATCGATAAATAGTTTATCCCCTCTAAGCAAGAGGTACCGAATGTCTGTCTCTTCCGGCAGGAGTCTTGCATTTTCGATTTTTCTGGGACCAAGAATAAGTTCTTCTATGAAAAGCTCGATATTTTCTTCTTTTCCCTTACGGAGGGGCAATCTCCTCATCTCTCCGTTTAGCTTTCCGGTAAGCTCTATTGGAAAAAATAAAGTTCTTTCGACTCTTAAATTAGCCTGGCCGAAATAGATTATGAGCGAACCGGCAAGAACAATTAAGAAGAGAGACGGCCAGATAATAAGATTCGAGAAAATACTTTTTATCTTCATTGTTATTGCTCTGTAAATCCTTTGGTACTCTCAAAATATTCGATAAAATCGGCTACTCCATTATAAATGCCTTCCCCCAGCTCTTTCAAGTACCCACTGTCGGCAAGTAACATCGCATCCTCTCTGTTTGTAACAAATCCGATTTCAACGAGTACCGATGGCATCTTTGCATTCCTTACAACATACCAGGTCTCCTCTTTTAACCCCCTATTAACACTCCTGTTACCTATTTTTTCCTCCATTCTATCGAGTATCTGTCTGGCAAGTATGATACTCTCTACCGTATACTCTTCCTCCAGCATTGTATTCAAAATGGGAATAATCTCTTCCGGCTCCGATTCAAGGGTCTCTTTATCGATTACCGTTCTTCTGTATTCCGGAGGCAGGTACCATACCTCAAATCCGGATGCGTTTTTGTTAAGTGAAGCATTTGCATGAACGGATAGAAAAATTATTGCCTCGTTCTCACCAAGAGAAACCCTGTTTGCCATCTCCACTCTCTCTTCCAGGGTAGGATAGGAATCATCGGAACGCGTAAGTAATATTTTTTTATCAGGATAGTTAAGCTTCAACAATTTATATACAATCTTTGCGACCTTAAGCACTATATCCTTTTCTATCAATTTTAGATTATTATCTCCTGCTTTATGGACACCTATGGTTCCGGGATCCCTCCCCCCATGTCCCGGATCCAGAAGTACTGCGGCGATACGAGGACCTCTCCCCTCCTTTGCCTCGGAAAAAATAGTGCGAACGATTTTTTCGGCCGTCTCTGAGAAAATCAGAGCTCCATTTTCGATCGTGATTTGACCTGCAGCAATTTTTTTATTGTAGTTATGTATAACCCAGGGAAATCCGGGCTTAAAGACCAGACAGTCCCGTCCCTTTACAATTACCCCTATCTTTCTCATAGGTTCCCACTGCAGAGTCGCTTCAACTTCATCGAGAAGATTGAATAATTCTATTTCTGCATATCCTTGGGGAACACACAAAAGCAGAAACAGGATCGGAAAATACCTTCTTATACCTCCCATAGACGTACAACTTCGGTGAGATTCTTCCCCACGCGGAATAAGCTTCTTACTGTATCGATTACCCACAACCCTCCCTGAACTCCACCCCTCAAAAAAGCCTTCCAGAATAGCTTGCCCAGCACCATGCACTTTTCTTCGGAGCACGGATCTAACGCTTCCGCGCCTCCCAGATCACAAACCTGGTAAAAAGCATGCCGGAGGGTTCTCCCGTGCCATTCACGGCAGTCTTCGAGATGGAGCTCAGGAAGTTTAAAAATATAGATCTTCTCATTAGAAATTGTACTGCCGCTTACTACCGGGAGACTGTTAAGGACTTCGAGATTCGCCTTTCTTGTCAGTTTAAAAGCAGTGGGAACCCAGGCCAATTTATCTCTAAATAGAAAATCAGCGGTTTCCTCACTTAAAGGTTTAAGTCTTATTACAATGTGGCTTAACCCTTTTTCTCCAATTTCTATTGCCTCTTCCCTGGTTTTTGCCTGTGTGATTATATTTCCGCATTTTTCTACGTTATTTGTAGGGAAAAAGACCCTATTGCCCGGGCTTACACGCAAAAAAACATCCTTAACTCCAGCTTCTTCCTCTGTCTTCTCGACTCCCAAAATACTCTCTACAGTACCGGGTATAGATATAAAGGCTCTCTCTGCAGAGACAAGATTCTGTCTGGGTTTAAGATCGGGCAGAGGTAAGCCCATGGCAATATTCATGGCTGCCTCTGTTACCTCAACCCCACTGGAGTAGGGATATGTCCAGCCCGACATATAGCCTCCGGAGAGCCTGGCGGCAATCTCTCCGATTACTGGTCCGGAAGGTGAAAGTTTTATATCCCCCTTTGCCGCTCCATCCGTTATCCCCAGAGCTCTCACGCCATCTCTGAACACCCGGATCACTCTGTCTTTCACATCTTCAGGATAATTACTGGGCATGGTGTGCCCCATCTCTACAAAAAACGGAGAGAAGCAGATGTGCCTGTCTGCTATACCACAAATAAATATATCTCCCCCGGAGACAATTGCATCCAGGCTGAACTCAGGCCCAGGAATGTATTCTTCGAGAATCACTCTTCCGCTTCCGGAGTTCCCTTTGGCTAAAGTGAAAGCTTCTTTCAAATCCTCCAAAGTGTCGACCCTCCTCACCCCCCTTGCTCCCATGTTGTCCACAGGTTTAACAACCATGGGAAAACCTATTTTTTCTCCCCTCTCAACCAGTGATTTATCTGAATCTACCACTGCAAACTCCGGTGAGGGTATACCCTTCTCCTTGAAGATTCTCCTCATTCGAGATTTATCGGTTGCATTGAGAGCCACGGAATAGGGTATTCCAGGAAGGCCGATTTTTTCCGATATCCAGGCCACGGTAGTCGAAAAATCGGTACCTGCTGTAAAGACTCCTTGCAGACCACCGTTGCGGGCTATTATTTTAGCCTCCTCGGCAAGCCTCTCTTTATCTTTTAAATCAACATGTAAAAACTCATCTGCCATCCCTGCACCGGGTGCCCCCGGATTACCATCTGCAACAACTACTCTTAAGCCTTTTCTCCTGGCTATGCGGATTGAAGGAATCTGCATTATTCCTCCTCCGAGAATTAAGATGGTATTGTTCTTACCCAACTTCTCCCTCCTTTACTGCATAAACCTCAAAGGTATCTCCGAGTGCAAATGCTTTAGAGATAAGGAGAAGTGATTTTTGTACAAACTTCCCAGCCTCTCCTCTTTTAAACCCGAACCGTTCCGGGTGATGACCTGTAACTCTTATTTTATGGATCTTAAATCCATACCTGGGAAGAAGTATTTTGGCAACCGAAGGGCTCCAAACAAAACAGTGATCCTCGGGAGAATATTTAAGAAAACGCAACATATCTGTTCTTCCGCTTATCCCTTCGATATTTGGTGTAGAGAAGGCAAATACCCCCCCGGATTTGAGAAGCGTGTTGACCTTGTGTATTGTCTTATTTAGTTTTTCGAAATGTTCTATAACGAACCACATAACCAGAATATCAAATTGAGATACCGAGAAGCTTTCCTGTGGGTCGAAACTCTCGAAAGATGTGGCGTAAGCAGCCAGACCAAACCTCCTTCTAATGTACTGCACGGCTTCTTCATAGATATCCAACCCATAGCTCCTGTAGCCTGCCTCTGCAGCTTTTACCATAAAAGGCCCATAGGCACATCCTACATCCAGAAGGGAGAGGCCTTCCTGTGGTTTTATTTTTTTTATGATTTCCAATCTCGAAGAGGCGAGCTTCTTTATCTGTGGGAAATCCTCTAAATAGGTTTTACCGTATTTTTCTCTGTATTCTTTGAAAAAGTAACTCCGATTATATCTCTCTCCTCTCTCAAAGAAATCCTTGGCATAGATGATGCCGCATTCTTTACATTTATAAAAAGTTCTTCTTTCGAATCTCGCAATCACAGGATTCGCGCCTTCTCCGCAAGCCAAACATCCCAAAGTCTCGGGAAATCGTAGTTGCTTTAAAAGAGAGGCAATGCTTGCAGACTCTTTTGGAGCAATTTTTTCGCATCTCTCTTTGAGTTTCTTTGGGCTGGATAGAAGGTTCCTTACAACCCTGCTCTTTGGCCTTTTAACCCCGATACTGGGAAATCCGGCAATTCGGGTAAGTTTTTCGTGATAGGGTGATGGGTTGAGCAGTAAAACCGGTACTCCTGCATAAACAGCTTCGTAGGGAGTGAGGCCAAAGGAGGTAAAAACTAGATCATATTCCTTAAGTCTTTGTTTTAGATCGATTACATCGCCAAGTACGGTTACTCCCGAGGGGACGGAATTGTCTTTAAACAGAGGCCCCCTTATCACCGTAATCTGATCGGCACGAAAAAATCCTTTCGTTAAAAGGAAATTACACATCACCTCGGTTAATCCTGCCTGATCTTCCCCACCGAAAGTAATAAGCACCTTTACGAAAGCATCCTGCGTAAACTTTCTTTTCTCCGGTAGATCCAAAAAACTTGAAGAGAACAAGTTGGCTCTTCCCTTTGAGGTAGGAAGGGGAAGGGTATCTATAAGGAAGGGTATATAACCCCTCGCCTCTCCGCCCTCATCAATCCCTACGGTGGGTGTACTACCACAGAGGTGGCGATACTCCTTCAGGGTAGTGGACTTTCTATCCAGAACGATTAAGCTCCACTCGCCTTCAGAACCCGTGGTTCGGACAACCCGATCAAGAGGAAGGAAGGCGTATGCACGCATAATATCCTCTTCTCCCCAAATCCCGGGCACTCCCTTTTCGGGAAGAAATATTCGGGCACCTTCGCCGAGCTCTTCCGCTATACGAATGCATCGGTTCAAGTGTCCGCTCCCTTCCCCTACTCGTACAGAGGGGATCAGCAGTATTCTGCTTCGGTGCAGAGAGTGCTCTCTTTGTAATTCCTGATTTGAGTTTCTTTCAGCCATCTTATCAATCTAGTTATGGGGATCGGTCCACTACCGTCATAAAGGTTATTGTAAATAAAAGTGATAAACCTGTAGTCATCTTCTGTATCCAGGGTAACCCTTTCATCGGGCAGGAAAAACTCCTCTTCCACGGTTGGCCTTATTATCTTGAACCTCTCTTTTCTTCGATAGAGGAAAGGGGTGACATGTTCTCTTTCATAGGGATCGCGGGCCTCCCTCTGAGCAATAAAGAGAGCATCGGCGCTTATGGTTTCCACACCAAGACCCAGGGGCATTCCCTGAAAACCACCGTAATCTGCCCTTTCGTGCCTGTGAAGTTCTATAAGCTTCTCTGCAAGCTCCGAGGATACAAGGGGATTATCGCCCGTAGCTCTTACTATAAGTTTCGAACTGTAAAATCGCGCAGCATCGGCATATCTGTTGAGTACATCTTCCCTATCCCCTGCAAAAATCGTAAAGCCGCATTTTCTAGCAAAAGGCTCAAGTTCTTCTCTGCTTTCCATATCTGTAAGAACTACATAATTCCCAGCATTTACACACCTCAAGGCGATCATGGCATGTTCCAGAACCGTCTTTCTGCAAAGCGGAAGAAGCACCTTACGGGGAAGACGGTTCGAATCGAGCCTGGCCTGTAAAAAGATAGATATTATATCTCCGGTATTTCCCATAGCTCTGTAACACTCCTCGCATCCTTTTTAA
The DNA here is from genome assembly GCA_003645645.1 of Spirochaetota bacterium. GTDB lineage: Bacteria > Spirochaetota > Spirochaetia > SPDA01 > B32-G16 > B32-G16. Next base: position 18,728 of record QNBH01000031.1, read on the forward strand.
ACCTGAATCTATTTGTTCTCACCCACCTTCTGACTTCTCTGAACTCCTTAAGTGCGGTAAAAAAGCCTTCCCCCGATTTCAGAAAATAGGGGAAAAATCTGGAGAAAGGGAGAACTCCTGCCTCTCCATTGTAACGTATAGATAGATTTTTAAGGAAGAAGTACTTGTAGCTTTCATCGGGAGTTGTATCTTCCACCGTGACTTCGCCCATATAGGCGATCCTGAAAGTTGTGTCGCACTTGATTTTCTCTCCCCACATATGAGCTCTGAATCCAAAATCCATCTTCTGCCAGAAAGGGCTTACCGTATTGTGATCATACCCCCCTGTCAGTACGAATCTCTCTTTGCTGTAAACTCCTATAAAATCAAAGGGGAAAAGGGTATCCATCCCGTCTTTACTGGGTTGAAGTGGTACTACCTTCAAATGCTTCTTGTAAAAGGCAGGAGCCTGAATGGAGGGTATGGCCTCACCTCTGGAGTTTAACAGCACAGGAACGGAACACAAAATATCCCGCGCTTTTACTCTTTCTATAAGCTTCTGAATTATTATCCCGGATGAGAGCTTAACATCGTTCCATAACACAATAATATATCTTCCGTACGCCTCCTCGATACCCAGATTGACCTGTTCTCCCGTAGAGGCATCTTGATGGAGGAGAAGAAACTTAACAAAGGGGAATCTGCCCGAAAGGTTCTCAATATCGTGAGATATTACCGGCCCCTCAACAGAAATAATTTCCGGGATACCGGTTTTTTCTAACTCCTGCAGAATGTCAGCCTTGAAAAGCCTATTCCCTCTGTTTATAAGCAGAAGGGAGAGATCATCGGGCTTTCTTCTCTTTTTATCGATCTTCCTCCCCCCCACTACAGTGTAGGGAAGCCTTACTCTTTTAAAAGTTGAAGGTATAGTATTCATCACATTTTTCACAAAGCGGATTATATATTCCTTTAAGCTGCTCTAAATAGTAGCGCTCTCCTTCCTGCCAGATTTCAGAAAGTTCCTGTTCAAAAATATTGCCCAGGATGTAATTCCTCTTTATATCTTCTCTGCACAGCGGTACCGTCCCATCCAGGAGGATCACGAGATCCCTCTTAAGATGCCAGCAGGGGTGTCGCTTTACGGGTGAAAGATCGGTGACTTTTCTCTGAGGTAAAAAATTGCAAAAGTGGTCGTACTTCTGTATTATGACATTGGGTGTCCTTTTTTTCCATTCCCTGAAGAACGTTTCCAGATTCTCCTCGTTATATTTCATACGCACAGCCTGAACATGGACTCTCCCCGGAAAAAGAGAAAAAAGAATATCACAAGTGTGCAGGGCTTCCTCCATACCTTCGCCTCTGAGCTCTTTGTAAAGATTGCGCTCATGAGCATCCAGTGACACTATCCATTGTACCACATTACCAACATTCTCGCTTATCCTTTTTAAAGTATCTTTATTCCACCCGATTCCGGAAGTTTCTACAAGGGGGTAGATTTTCTTATGTTTTACCGTCTCTTCCAGTAACTCGGCGATTTGAGAATGTAAAGCCGGCTCCCCCCAGAGAGAGAGAGCCAGCACTGCATCATCGGCAAACTCTTCTACTTTTTTAAGGATTTCAGCGAACTCTTTAAGGCTCATCAGGTTTCTCTGATTTAAAATATCTCCACCGAAAAGGGGAAAGGGACAGTATGAACAGCTCTGAAGACAACCATCTATAATCTGTACAGCAACATAAGCAGGAAGAGTACGAAGAAGTTCCTGTCTGTTTAAGATTATATCGAGAATTGCAGTTTCGTTAACCCCTCCCTCACTGATGATTCTCCCTGTCTGGATGTAATTCCTCTGGGTATCGCAGGTTAAAGAAACTCGTAAAAGTCGGGTGTCCGCGGGTGATATTTCTGTCTCTAGGTCGAAGGAGTTTATGTCTTTCTGGATTACCGAAAATATGCTGTTCCTTTCTACAGGTTCTTCACCTCCAGAGACGAGTTTCTCCAGGGAGGAGAGAATCGAAACATTCAATATCTCCGGGGTAAGACCGTATGGATAACCATCTGCAAAGGTGTATTGCGCAAAATAACGCAGGTGATTCCTATACATTCTACTTGTGATAGATTCTTCCAGAAGGGGGCAGTCTCCGTAAAAATAGAAAATATTTTCCCTGTTTCTTGAACATTCCCCCATTTCCTGAATAAGAAGCTTCAAATCCCAGGTCTCTCTCTCCCTGTATTCCACGGGAAGTGCTCTGGTTTTTATCTTTTTTTCAATGCTGCTTCTTAAGTATGGCACGGTAAAGATAAATATTTTCTCAACATCGGACAGAGTTTCTCCAAACTTTACAGAGAGCTCAAGAGCACTCATCTCTTTATAAACATTTTCAAAGGCATACCGGGTAAGGGCTATGGCGTTTACAACCACTATGTTTCCCATATTTTCTATATCGACATAAGGGAAAACCCTTTTGAGAATGAAGTACTAAATAATTGTAATTTAGCGTATAAAAGTGTAGTCTTATAGGCATGGACGAGTTAAGAGAGCATCGTTATACCGTCTCTCAGTTGACCGAACTTATTAGAAAAACGCTTGAGTCTGAGTTTTTCGATATCACTGTAGAGGGAGAGATATCCAATTTCCGTCCTTCAAGCACAGGCCACTACTACTTCACTCTTAAAGACAACGAGGCGGTTATATCTGTAGTGATGTTTAAAAACCGCATCGGAAGGCTTAAGTTTAAACCTGCCGACGGACAGCTTGTTGTAGTAAGGGGGAGTCTCTCCGTTTATGCAAAACGGGGTTCTTACCAGATTATTTGTGAAGAGATGGAGAAGGCCGGCGAGGGCGATATTCTTGCCATGCTCGAGGAACGTAAACGAAAGTTTGCCGAAGAAGGGTTCTTCGATACGGCAAGGAAAAGGCCTCTTCCTATCTTCCCGTCGAGGGTTGCCATAGTAACATCCCCTACAGGTGCCGCGTTAAGAGACATACTTCGGGTTCTGCGCAGAAGAAACTCCAATCTCAATCTGGTCATTCTTCCCTCTCCCGTGCAGGGTGACGATGCAGCAGGGAAGCTCTCGCAGCAGATTAAGGTAGCCAATATGTTTCATCTTGGTGAGGTTATAATCCTTACAAGAGGGGGTGGTTCCATAGAGGATCTTCTACCCTTTTCTGACGAACGGGTCATAAGAGCTGTCTATGAATCGAAAATACCCGTGATATCGGCAGTGGGTCATGAGATCGACACAGCACTTTCCGATCTGGTCGCAGATGTACGTGCGCCCACTCCATCGGCTGCCGCAGAGATGGTATCTACCAGTATTGAAGAACTGGAAAACAGAGTGTTTGAGTTGAAAAACAACCTGATCAGAACAACAACGGATAAGATCGAAAGGATTGATTTGCTTCTCAAACAGTTTACCTCCAAAAACCTGGAGAGAAACTTCCGCATTCTCATTCAGCCATATCTCCTCAGATTGGATGATTCAAAAGAGAGTTTAATCTCCACATTTCAGCAAACACTTAAAGACTTAAAACATAAGCTGACCCTGCTTACGAGCGAAATCCGATCCAACTCTCCTCTATATATCCTTGAAAGGGGATATGCAGTGGTAACAGATATCAAGACAAGAGCCATTATCACTTCCGCAAAACAAACTCGTACGGGAGAAGAGATAAATGTACGCTTCCTAAGGGACAGTGTTGACGCAAAAACCTTAAGACAGAGAGAAGAGAAAGATTATATAGAAGTTTTATCTCTGAGGGGAGAAGATTTGAAGAAGAATGACAGAAATATTAAATCTGACGGGGGATTCAATAAATATGAAGAGTTTTGAAGAAAGACTTTCAAGACTGGAAGAAATTTCTGAAAAAATAAAAGACGGAAACATTCCGCTGGAAGAGGCGGTATCTCTCTTCGAGGAGGGTATTAAACTGGCAAAGACACTGGAGAAAGACCTGGCAAGGGTGGAGAGAAAGATCGAAATACTTATCAATCAACCTGAAAAACCCGAAGACACTCCTGTTCTCGAGCTCTTTCCAGAACTTTCAAACGAACAGGAGAACGGTGGTTCCAATTAACTTAGGGACTTTAAAGTAAACAACCACCGGCAAAGCCTAAGGCTTTGCGAGCCCTGTAAGGGCTCGTAGTTTCCGCTTAAGCGGAAACTACTTAGGTGGTTGTTTGCTCCGAAAGAA
>QNBH01000032.1 GCA_003645645.1 Spirochaetota bacterium
CATAAAGACCTCCTGAAAGTCTCCTTAAAAAGACCTAAAAGAATTCTCAATTATTGCACGGTATATCTTTACAGGGGATCGGTCAATAGCTACTTCTTCGAAGAAGAAATACACCTTTACGGTTGACACCGAAGCTTAACTCCGGTATCTTCTTCATTATGAACAAACTCGCAGAAGAATTAAACGAAGTATTAAAAGGTACGGTCGCAGAGAGACTTTTCTCCGACTTCGGAAAGCGAATCTATTTCCCAAAGGGAATAGTTGCCCAGGGAGCTGAGGCAAAAAAACATGCAAAAAGATTCAATGCCACGGTTGGAATGGCTTATGCCGGGGGGGAGCCCCTCGAATTACCCTCCCTTAAGAGATACATCCCTGAGCTAAACCCTGCGGAAGCTGTCTCCTATGCTCCTACCCCCGGTGACGAAGAACTACGAAAATTATGGAAAGGAGAGCTGGTTAAGAAAAACGAGGATCTTAAAGGCAAATCCTTTTCCCTCCCGATGGTAGTTCCAGGCTTGACCAGCGGTATAACCCAGATCGCCGATTTATTCGTAGATAAAGATGACCAGGTGGTTTTACCCGATATGTACTGGGGCAACTACCGTCTTATTCTCGAAGAGAGAAGATGTGCAAGGATAAAGAGCTTTCCCTTTTTTACCGAAGGAGGAAAGCTAAATATTTCTGCAATGGCGGAAGCAATAAAAAGCGGCAGCTCTGAAAAGGGTAAGGTGGTTTTACTTCTGAACTTTCCAAACAACCCTACCGGATACTCCCCAACCGTAGCAGAAGCAGAAGAAATAACCTCTACAATAAAGTCACTTGCCGATAAAGGGGATGATATCCTTATAATAAACGATGATGCCTATTTTGGATTGTTTTACGAAGAAAATACTTACAAGCAGTCTCTCTTTGCCAGTCTCTGTTCAATTCATGATAATGTTCTTGCCGTTAAGGTAGACGGTGCCACTAAAGAAGACTTTGCATGGGGTTTCAGGATAGGATTTCTCACCTTCGGATCACCGGGGCTTAAGGAAGAACATTACCAGGCACTTGAGAAAAAGTTGATGGGTGCAGTTCGCTCGTCCGTCTCAAACTCCAGCAGACTCTCCCAGTCGCTTCTTAAAAAGGTGATGCTAAGCCCCACATACTACGAAGAAAAGGCAAAATATTTCGAAATGCTTAAAGAACGCTACCTGGAGGTTAAAAAAGTATTAAGCGAAGGGGAGAGAGAAGAATCTCTGGTTGCTCTTCCCTTTAATTCGGGATATTTTATGAGTTTCCGCGTCAGGGGTGTAAATGCGGATGAACTCAGAAAGGAGCTTCTCTACAAAGAAGGGGTTGGAACTATAGCAATTCAGGATACTCATCTCAGAGTCGCCTATTCAAGCGTAGATAAGGAGAATATCAGGAATCTTTACGAGCTTATTTTTTCGGTTGCAAAAAGGATCTCACTGTAGAACATGTAAACAGGCTCTCTTCTTAAACCAGCATGGATCCTATTTCCTTCAGTTCGGATATTCGTTCGAAGTCCGGTTTCTGGGATGGGTGCATCGATTTATCCAGTTCGATTGTCTTTAGATACAGCTCGTTGAGTAGATCGGAGAGCACACCGAGATTGGAGGGAAGATTACTGAAAGCTATGTTAAAAAGCACTTTCTCCCGCTCGTTCATCGCGCTGGTCTTTAAACTGCCCGAATATGTTCGCAAGTTAGGTAGTACCTCTTTTTTTACCAGTGAGACAAACCTGGCGAGGGCCAAAATTCTCTCGTAAAGTTCTACAAAACTGTATTCTCTGATTAATTTATACTCTGTCTCGGAGGTTAGATTGTCTATATGTTCCCAATCCGAAGAGGAGAGCTCCAGCCTCAACAGCGCTGGTCTTAAATATCTGTTATTTATATTACTCCTGTAATACTCTCCTATTTTTTCTATCATTTTGTAGATTTCAGGATCTTTAACGGTCATCCTTCTCCTCCTGCTTGAATTTTGCAAGTCTTCCCTGCCATTTGTTTCTCTTAAGCATCGTCTCCCTTACCTTTTTGTAAAATAAAGATTTATTCCAGAATACTGCCGGTATACCGAGACGCTCAGAAGGTGTATCACAGGTTAAGCGAATGATCACCGTCTTGGGGGGTAAAAGCTCCAATGCATCCACCACATATTCCAGATGCCGTGCACTGGAGGGTACTGTAAGTTCTCCGGCCATATACTCCTCGTAAAGCATAGTATTCCTGGGAATATGTATATTATGTATTTTTATTCCTTCCGGTTCAAGCCCCGCCAGGTAATTAATTGTGCCCATTATCTCTCTCTTATTTTCTCCCGGTAAACCAAAAATAACATGCACGGTTATCTTAATGCCTCTTTGGCGAAGAAGCTGGAAAGCTTCTTTAAACTGTCGGACAGTATGAGCCCGGTTTATTCTTAAAAGAGTTTCATCCCGGGAAGACTGTAAGCCAAGCTCTGTCCAAACATCAATACCTCTTTTCATGTAGGAGGCCAGAAGATCTGCTACCTCCGCCGATATACAGTCCGGTCTGGTCGATACGATAAGTTCTGCAAATGAATATTGATTAAGACAATAATCGTAAATCTGCTTAAGCTCCTCGATAGGGGCAAAGGTGTTGGAGAAAGCCTGAAAATATAGCAGAAAAACCTCTGCCCCATATCTCTTTTTAAGAAAGCCGATTCCCCTCTCTATCTGATTTTTAAGAGAAACAAACCGATCACCTGTTTTATGGACTTCTTCCTGATAAACAGCCCGTGAGCCATATTCATCACAAAAGGTGCATCCTGGATTTCTTCGATCGGAACCTCTGTGAGGGCAGGAGAAACCTGCATCTACTGAAACCCGATAAGCTCTTGTTCTATACTTTCTCTTTAAATACCCACTGTAGCTGTTGAAGGGAGTAATCTGTGATTTATTTTCCGGCTTACCTTTTAGCTCCTCCATTGACATTACCTTTGAGTCTCATTTAAAGTTTCACTCTGATGAGAATACAACCCAGGTGGAACCTTGCTTTTATCATTCTGTTTATAATATTGATACTATCTAATTGTCAAATTTTCAACAACGATACTGCGGTGGTATGGACTTCCAGGCCGGAAATAGCAGCTTATGTGGAAACTTTTAATTCGGTACAGGGAAAATACCGGATAGAGCTAAAGTTTAAACCTTACCCCGCCGAGGCTCTGTTACAGGAAAAAACTCATCCCGATGTCGTTTTTGGAGAAAGGCTTTCCAGCATAAAGGTATTATCTGTATTACAATCTCTCGATCATCTCTTCAAAGAAGAACAAATAAAGCGAGAATTCTTTTATCCAGGTCTTCTTAAGCAAGGAGAATCAGAAGAAAATCAGATTCTTCTGCCCGTATCCTTTAATCTTCCAGTTATAATGTTTGAGAAGGGAGCCCTTGAAAATGAGGGGAATGAGTATATGTTTATGCTCTCCCTGGATGAAATAAAGGAGTTAAGCAGATCTTTTAATCAGGAAAATGACAACGGTTTTGTAAAACTCGGATTTTCTCCCAGATGGGAAGAGGAGTTTCTCTATTTTGCTACAGTACTCCTCGGAGCCGAGTACCGGGAGACTTCACAGGTTTTGTTTGCCTGGAACGATCAAAAATTAAGGGAAGCGATAGATTTTATAAATAAGTGGGTTGAAAGTGTAAACGGAAATATACAAAAAGAGACAGTATTTAACGAAAAATATCTCCATGCACCTGGCTACAAGCTCATTAATGATGGAAAAATACTTTTCTATTTTAACGATGTAAGAAGTTATTTCTCCATACCGGAAGGCAAGAGAGATAGCCTCGACTTTCGATGGATTGCAAGTGAGGGCAAAATAATTGCCTCGGAGGAAATATTTTATGCAGGCATACCGAAAAGAGCCGGAAATAAAAAGGCAGCTTATGCTTTTCTTAGCTGGTTTTTTTCTCCCCTGACCCAGGGAGAGCTTCTTCAAACTGCCAGGCTTAAACGGATGCGTAGTTTCGGTATAGCCGGAGGATTATCCTCTTTACCGATAATAAACGAAAGGGAGCTCCCTCGTTATTACCCTTCTCTTACAGGACATATTCCACCGATGGAGTTTTTAACCTTTCCAGAGAGACTACCATACAATTGGGCTGATTTAAAAGAAGAAGTTATACTACCATGGATTCTCAGAGAAACTTCGGCGAACCCATCGGGAAGCGGACTTGACGAAAGTATCAACAGTTGGCTGATGCAGCAACCCCTCAGATGATGATAAAATAGAGAAAGCAAGCAACCACCGGCAAAGCGGGGGGTTGCTTGCTCCGAAAGAAAGCAGATGGGCTTAAGCCCATCTATCCACCGGTTTGAAAACCGGTGGACCACCACCATAAGTCGCGGCTTTCTTTCGTAGTAAAAAAAAGTTGACAACCCCCTTTTTTTCAAATAAGATAACCGATATAAGATAATTTTTTGGAGGTTTTAAAATGGCAACAGTCGAGATGAAGAATCTGACAAAGATCTACGATGGTGGTGTGAGGGCGGTTGAAAATGCCAATATCACTGTTAACGATCAGGAGTTTGTGGTTCTGGTAGGTCCTTCTGGGTGTGGTAAAACTACCACTCTTAGAATGGTTGCAGGTCTTGAGGATATAACAGAAGGGGAGCTTTACATCGATGGTGAGCTAAAAAATGATGTTCCTCCGAAAGACCGCGACATTGCCATGGTCTTTCAGAATTATGCTCTCTACCCCCACATGTCCGTGTATGATAATATGGCTTTTGGCCTTAAAATCAGAAAGTTTCCCAAAAAAGATATCGAGGCGAGAGTAAAGGAGGCCGCTCAGATTCTCGATATTGAAGAACTGCTGGACAGGAAGCCAAAGGCTCTCTCAGGCGGGCAGAGACAGCGTGTGGCCGTGGGTAGGGCAATTGTAAGAAAACCCAAGGTTTTCCTCTTCGATGAACCCCTTTCCAACCTCGACGCCAAGCTCAGAGTACAGATGAGAGCCGAGATCTCTGCACTACACCACCGACTTAAAGCTACCATGATCTATGTTACACACGATCAGGTAGAAGCGATGACCATGGCAGATAAGATAGTTGTCATGCGAAACGGAATTATTCAGCAGATAGGAGACCCACTTACACTGTACAACAAGCCGGTAAACAGATTTGTAGCGGGATTTATCGGATCGCCTCCAATGAACTTTCTTACCGTAAAGGTAAAAGAAGAAAAGGGTGATATACTGATCGATGAAGGCTCCTTCCAGTTGACCATGATAGAAAAGTATAAAGAAATCTTAAAACCATACATTGGTAAGGAAGTTACCTTCGGAATCCGGCCGGAAGACCTGTTTTACGTGGATAAACCTCAGCCAGGGAAAACGATCACTGCAGAAGTAACAGTAGTGGAGCCTCTCGGTGCAGAGATTCACATCTATGTCAACACGGAGAAGCACTCCTTTATTGCCCGTATAGCTCCCACACACAGGCTAAAAGTAGGAGATACTGTCCACTTCACTCTAAGTATGGATCGAATTATTTTCTTCGACATGGATACAGAAGAGGCAATCGGTATAGATAAGATATAAGATACGATTCTTGAAAACCGGTCACCCTGCTTAGCGTGACCGGTTTTTTTATCGTGCAAAAGAAAAATAGTGTCGAGTCTAAAGAGTTACCTTATGGAAGACTCCTTCCAATCCCGAAACTTCTGACGGCAGAGCGCCGAATACTTTCTTCCAGACTGCGGCGCTTTCCATGCACATGTATACAGGAGCAGAGCAGAAAGTACGTATCTTTTCTACCAGAAATCTGTATACTTCTGCCCTTATTCTTTGAAGATAGCGGTATTTTCCATCCTTACAAAGGACAAACTCTTCAAACAGGTAGTCCCTGCACCCTATTTTATCTTTTAACTGTGCGGTATATCGGAAAGTACCCAGGCTTATCCATGCGATTCTTTCCTCGGGAATAAGCTTAAGCTCATCCACAAGGGTCGAATAGCAGCCTTTAAAATCATCGGTCAAAAAGACCGGATCGAAATGGAAAGAAACGAGAAAACCGTTTTCCACCGCCTTCGCCGCTGCCTCAAGCCTGTTCTTAAGAGAGCTCGCATCTCCCTCCTCTCTCTCTGCTATTTTATCGGGAGAAAGGGAAAATCCGATTACGGCATTGCCTTTTTTATGAATGCCCAAAAGATGATCTACAAAATGGGTTTTGGTTTTAAGCTCGAAAAACACATTCTCACAATCGGCCAGACCCCTGATAAACTCTTCCGAAAGCTCAAAGACTGGATCCAGAAAAAGAGAATCACCCACCTCGCCGGTACCTATGCGTACCATTCTTCCCGGGTTGGAAAATGAAATCTCCCTGATTCTCTCTATGCTTGAGGATGCATACGGGTACACCGTGATGGGTGAAAAATTGAGGTAGCTTTTCATAATGCAGTAGGTGCATCCGAGAGGACAGCCCACATAAAGGTCTACAGTTAAATAATTGCAGCACAAATGCCCTCTGGAACCTGGGCAGTAGCCCAGCCTTTCTCCTCTCGGAAGGGTTATGAGCAGGGTTCTTTGATTAAGATGCTCCCGTGGAATATCCTCCTTTGCCTTAACCCGAAAAACGGGTATCCTATTAAGCCTCTTTAAACTTCTCTGCGCGGCCGAATAATCGCAGGCATCATTCGTTATGTAAATTCGATCGAAAAATATTTTATAAAAGCTCGAGTAATCTATCACATTTATCCCTCAACAACTTAAGAGACTCTATTCGTGCAGAGAGATCTTCTTTTCCCGAAAAGGAGAAGCTTACCGTAAAAGAATCCCCCTCGAACCCTGGCGGGTGAGAGAGCTCGATACCCGTACCATCAAGCTCCTCCCTCTTGAACCGGCAGTACCTCTCTTCCATCCTTGCAAGTTCAGGATATCTTATTTTCTCGGCTTCTCTTTGAGGATTTTTTGCAGAGAGAACTCTCTGCACTACATTTAAAAACTGCTTCTTCGAGAGTTTATCTCTCTTCCAGATTTCGTAAAGGTTGCTGAGAATAACTCTCCTCTGACTGAAAGAGAGTTTGCTCTTTCTTATAAAAGTCAGCACCTCCTCCGGTAAATCCCCTATTCGAAGAGCATTTTTTAAATCAATTTCATTATTATCAACCATACTTCGCAGGGTTTCGTTTAAAAGGAGATACTTTTCTGTTAACCGGACAAAGCTCCCTTTGCTGTCGATCAAGGGGGCCAGCTCACTCCATCTGTCTACACAGTTATTATCAACTAAAAGCTTGTAAATATGTGCCTTCTCTTCCCATGAAAAACCCTCTCTCCTGTTCTCAAGCGTTAAGGCAAGCTTAAGCAGCCCCACCGTATCATCCTCTACCTCCCTGCAGATAAGACTTTTAAGCCCCATTGACTCTGCTGCCTCTATCAGGTGAAAACCCCACACTATTTTCTTACCACAGAGCGGGATGGGGATGTATAAATCCTTCCTTAGCAACTCCTCGGAAGGTGTATAAGAGCGGAAAAAAATATCAAACTCTGAAGAGAAACTTCCAAGTTTATCAACGGGAATCTTCCTTATTTTACCGGTGTCTTTCACGGCCGCAACCTGTCCATTCTGAAATGGCGCGGACGCATCGCGCCGCGCCATCGGCGCTTAAGGATTTGCATCCGCTTTCTGTCCGGCGCTTCGCGACAGCCATCAAGCGGATGCAGCGGTCAGTTCGGCTGATAAGCAAGATTACCGCCGCCCTGCCACTGATCCGCAGCGCCGATAGGTTCTACTCAATTAAAAATAATAAACTGACTGACTTTTTCCAAGTAATTTGTTGACGGCCTTGAGAAGTGGTGATAGATTAAGAAAGGGGAGAATCAGTTATGAAAAAATACCTATTATTTTGCGGGATTATTTTTATTCTCTTTTCGCTTACATTTTGCGCAACGACTCCGCCTCCGGAGGAGGAAGAACCGGCAGTTGAGGAAGAAGCTCCTCCTGAGGAGCCTGCTCCCGAAGAACCTCCTGTTGTAGAAGAAAAACCCGAACCTGTAACTGACGAGGAGATACAGGTTGTAAAAGACCAGATAGAGAAGGCAAAGAGAGTCTTTGCGGAAACCCACTCTCCTCAATTGTTAAAAAAAGCCGAGGATACACTGGATAATGCCGTTGAGCTTCGCGAATCGGATCCGGATGAGTCCAGAAGGCTTCTCTCCGATGCAGAGGAAAACGCTAAACAAGCCTACTCCGAATCCGTTACAAAAATAAAAGAAATTTATAACAGGTATCTCGCCGAACTTAAAGAAATAGAAGAAGAGCTTAAAGGTGTAAGGGCAGACCTGTTTGCTCCTGGAGAAGTAAAAAAACTCTACGAACAGGCTCAACGGGCACAGCAACTTTACGAATCAGAAAAATATGGCGAAGCACAAAAAGAGGCGGACGGGCTAATCGCTTCGGCCGAAGATCTACACGAAAGAATAACTTCGGCCATCGAGGAAGCCTATGAGAGCTATATCACAAAACTTAAAGATTCCGAACAGAAGCTTAAAGATGTAGAAGCGGATAAGTTTACCCCCGAAAAAACAGAGTACCTCTACCGAACTGCCACCGAGGCCCAGAGACTTTTCGAATCGGGAGAATACCTTGAAGCCCGCGAAAAGGCCGAAGAAATTCTTGCTTCTGCTGACTCTCTTTATAGAGAGGTAGAGACGGATAAAAAAGAATACCAGAAGCTGAAACAGGATGCAGAGCTGGCTATTGAAGAGGCAAAAAACGTTCAGGCCTTAAACCGGGCGCCAGATACTATGAGAAAAGCTTCCGATCTGTACTCGGAAGGGTTGAAGGAATACGAGAATTACAATCTCAAAGAGGCGCAGGAAGCCATGAGAATGGCCAAGAACAGTGCCGATCGAGCCCGCTCAGAGGCCATAGGGCAGATTTACGACACCTACTTAACCTATCTTAAGAAGATGGAACAAAAATTAAAGGACCTGGAGGCGGATAAGTTTGCTCCCTACGGTGTAAAAAGGCTCTACGAGAGGGCTTCCGAGTTAGATGAGAGCTTTAGAACCAGGGATTTCTTCACCGTCAAGAAAGAGGCGGATGAGCTTGTAAAAGAGGTGAACAATTTTTACGATACCCTTTCTGAGCGTATCAGGTATGCCAATATCTTAATGAGAGATGCGAACTGGCTTCTAAAAGATGCACTGGACGTCCGGGCTTCCCGTTGGGCACCGGATGAGATTAAAGAGGCACAGGAGCTTCTGGATAAGGGGAAAGAAGCGTACAGGGGATACAACCTTGAGAAGAGCATCGAGTTTTTCTCAAAGGCCAGGGAAAAGGCGAAGGATACCTACTATCTTGCCCGAAGAAGGATGAGAGAGGCCTACTATGCCCAGTTTGAAAAAACGGAGGGGGAGCTTAAAACAGTTCGGGCTTCCAAGTTCGCTCCTGAGGAAACGGCGAAAATCTATTCCACTGCAGAAGAGATCGAAAAACTATACAAAAAGGAGCAGTACGCAGAGGCAGAGCGAAAGGCGGGCGAGGCTCTTTCCGAAGCCAATCGGCTTATTACCGAGTTAAAAGAGAAAATCAATCGTACCGTCCGATTAAGACGGGAAGTCGAAATAGACCTGGAAGAATCAAAGCGTGTGGAAGCTTATATTTGGGCTTCCAACGAGATAGAGAATGCCACCGTCTACTATGCAAGAGCTCTGGAGGCATTCAGAAGATATAACCTCACAGAGAGTCTTAAAAATTTTGAATTAGCCAGAGAATATTCCCGCCGGGCTGTTGCAATAGCTCCCAGAAGAAAGGCGGAGGAAGAGACAAAAGCTCTCATGATAGAGGTAGGGAGAGAAATCGAGGAAGCTTCCGAGTTCACCGTTATTACCGAGGAGGGAGAGATTATCAAACCTCAACTCTGGAGAGGAGCAAGACCTAAGTCTGAAAATCCTCGGTCGGATAACCAAGAAGATAACCAGTCCATGCTTATACCCAGCGGGGAGAGCGATGTGGCCGTTCTGGGGGATGTAAGCACTCAAAACCTTCTGGAGAGGGCAAAAGAGCAGTATATGAAAGGGCTCGAAGCACAAGAACAGGGCGACTTCGAGCGTGCCAAATCTTATTTTGAGGAAGCGGGGAGATTGGCCTACGCCTACAAGCAGCTTACAAAAGTTAAGATATATTCGGTTCAAAAAACCAATTGCCTCTGGAAAATCACAGATAGAATGTACAATAATCCCTTTCTGTGGCCACTTGTATGGGTAGCCAATATGAAACTCATTCGTGACCCCGATCTTATCTACCCGGGGTGGGAGCTGATTATACCCGAACGTTAAGCTGGGTCAGGTCTTGAATTTTGACATTTAAGCAGTTCAAGTTTTTTTATAATGGCAAGACCGCTACGAATAGAGTTTGAGGGTACTCTGTATCATATAACTGCGAGAGGTAATTAGAAAAAAAATATATTTCGAGATGACGAAGACAGAGCAACTTTTCCCGATACACTAAAAAAAGTTAAAGACAATTTTAACTGATATTGCCATGCCTGCTGTTTAGTGGACAATCGTTATTACCTGGTGGTTGAGTCACCGGATGGCAATCTCTCCAGATGTATGAGGCAATTAAATGGAATATACACACAACTATACAATAGTTAATCAACAGATCAAAATGTCAAAATTCAAGACCTTACCTCCAGGGGTGTTATTGACATTTCTTTTTCCCGGCCTTAGGATGTTCCTCTATGAAAGTACACAACGTTGCGATTGTCGGTTGCGGAACAGTGGGAGGTGCAACGGCACAGCTTCTTACCAGGGATAGGGATATCCTTAAAGAAAGAACAGGCCTTAACCTCAATCTAAAGTACATAGTAAGCAAGACCTACAAACATGCGAGAGAACTCAATCTCGATAGCTCACTCTTCGAAAGCGATCTTGATAAAGTACTGGATGATCCCGATGTGGAAATTGTGGCCGAACTTGTAGGCGGAATCACCCTTGCTAAAGAAATAATAGAAAAGAGTATAAAAGCTGGTAAACACATCGTAACTGCAAATAAGGCGCTTCTCGCCCATTACGGAGCAGAACTGCTCTCCATGGCAAGGGACAGGGGAGTAGCGCTTTCCTTTGAGGCAAGCTGTGCGGGGGGAGTTCCAATTGTGAGAGCCTTGTACGATGGTCTTATTGCAAACCGAATTGATGCAATTTACGGAATAGTAAACGGTACGTGCAATTACATACTTACAGAGATGACACAGATCGGCAGAAGCTACAAAGAAGCTCTTAAAGATGCCCAGAATAAGGGACTTGCAGAGGCTGATCCATTTCTGGATGTTTCGGGAACCGATACCGCTCACAAGCTTGCCATTCTGGCAGCCATTGCCTTCAGCCAGAAGATAGACTTCGACAAGATACCGGTAACGGGGATCGACACTCTAGATATAATCGATGTGTCTTTCGGCCAGGAACTGGGGTATATAATCAAACTTCTGGCGATTGCCCAGCGGATGGAAAGGGGGATAAGCCTCAGAGTTCATCCGGCTTTTATAGCAAAAGATCATCCTCTGGCGTGGATCTCCGGTCCATTTAATGCCGTAAGTGTGTACGGCCACGCCGTGGGGCACACCATGTACTACGGTCGAGGTGCAGGCGGGTCTCCCACCGCATCTGCTGTTGTATCCGATATAGTATCTGCAGCTCTGGGTACCGCATCCCTGGTGTTTCATAAACTGAAAGTATGGCCCCATAACAACCACCCTGCCGTACAATTACCTCCGGAAGAGGTGCGCAGCAGGTACTACATACGTCTCATGGCCGAGGATAAACCCGGCGTTTTTGCAAAGATTGCGGATGTGCTGGGACGTCACCTGATAAGCATCTCTTCGGTTTTACAAAAAGAACCTCATGAACCCGGAGCCAATCCTCTTTTTGTACCTGTAGTTATCACCACCCACACCGCTCAGGCAGGGAATGTAAGTTCTGCAATAGAAGAGTTGGATTCACTGGATGTAATCTCAGGGAAGAGTGTATGCATAGCCATACTCGATGAACATGAGGAGACAATATGAAGATTATCGCATACACCGTTCAACCCAATATTCCAGAAAGCTTAAAGCCGCTTGACGAAATAGCCCATAATCTGTGGTTAAGCTGGAACTTCGATGCTGTTATGCTTTTTATTCGACTCGACTATGAGGCATGGGTTGCATCGGAGCAGAACCCTGCCAAAATGCTGGGTCTAACGCCTCAGAAGAGACTCGAAGAGATGGCCCAGGATGACTCGTATCTTGCCGCCCTTAATATGGTCTATCAGAAGTTTCTGCGATATAAGAGTGGGGAAACCTGGTATCAGGGCGATCGGGAAAATATGATAGCCTACTTCTCCATGGAATACGGATTGGATGTAAGTCTGCCCATCTATTCGGGAGGGCTAGGGGTTCTATCGGGAGATCATCTTAAAACCTCATCCGATATGGGGCTCCCTCTGGTTGGGGTGGGGCTTCTCTACAGGCAGGGATATTTCAGACAGTACCTGAATGCCGACGGGTACCAGCTTGAATCTTACCCCGAAAATGACTGGTACAACATGCCCGTTACAAGATGTATGAAGGACGGCGGTGAGACCGTAAAAATTACGGTTAATATCGGTGATTCCATCGTTGTAGCCCAGCTATGGGAGGTAAAGGTTGGGAGAAACTCCCTCTATCTACTGGATACAAATATCGAGGAGAACACTCCCCAAAACAGACTCATCACCGCCACTCTCTATGGGGATAATCGTGAAATGAGAATAAAGCAGGAGATTCTCCTGGGCATGGGAGGCATTCGTGCGCTCAAAGCACTTAACATAAATCCCGCCGTGGTGCACATGAATGAGGGGCATTCCGCCTTTCTTGCCATTGAAAGGATTCGGGAACTTGTAAAAGAAAGGGGGCTCGATTACAAAGCAGCCATTCAGGCTGTATGGCCAACCAATATCTTTACAACCCATACACCCGTGCCCGCCGGTAATGAGCGGTTTGAGCCGTCTCTTGTTGAAAAATATTTCAAGAAACTGGCCTTAAGTTTAGGTTTTGAATGGAAGGAGTTCCTGGCGCTGGGCAGAGAAGATCCGGAAAATGATCAGGAATATTTTTGCATGACAGTACTTGCTCTAAAACTTTCCGCCTATAATAACGGAGTAAGTGCTCTGCACGGGAATGTGTCAAGGAATATGTGGAAAAAGCTATGGCCGAAACTTTCAGTTGATGAGATCCCTATTACCCACATCACAAACGGCGTTCATCCTAGAACATGGATCTCCCACGATCTTATAGACCTGATGGACAGATTTATGGGGCCCGATTTTTACGAATCTCCCACCAATCTGGAAATCTGGGAGCGGGTAAACCGTATATCCGATGAGGAGTTATGGAGGACCCACGAGAGGAGGAGAGAAAGACTCGTAGCCTTTACCAGGGAGAGATTAAAGTTCCAGCTTAAAAGAAGGGGTAGTACAGAGCCTCAGGTATCCCAGGCAGCAGATGTACTTTCTCCCTATGCCTTAACAATAAGTTTTGCAAGGCGTTTTGCCACATATAAAAGAGCTAACCTCCTCTTCAGGGACCCGGATAGGCTTATCCGCCTCCTCTCCGACAATGAGAGACCCGTTCAGCTAATATTTTCCGGAAAGGCTCATCCCCATGACATGCCGGGGAAAGAACTGATTAAAGAGATAGTCCATTTTGCAAGCCGACCGGAAATAAGGAGCAAGATAGTATTTCTGGAAAACTACGATATGACCATAGCCCGCCATCTCGTATCGGGAAGCGACCTGTGGCTGAATACCCCGAGAAGACCGCTTGAGGCAAGTGGTACGAGCGGGATGAAGGCCGCCATTAACGGTGTGTTAAACATATCGGTACTTGATGGATGGTGGGATGAAGTGTACGATCCTTCCATAGGTTGGGCCATTGGGCACGGAGAGAGCTATGAGGATCCCGTACTACAGGATGAGGTGGAAAGTAAGGCTCTTTACGATCTTCTCGAAAGAGAAATCATCCCAACTTTTTACTTAAGAGGCAGGGACGGTCTGCCGAGAGAGTGGATCGCAAAGATGAAGGCATCCATTCACACGGTAGGCAAAAACTTCTCAAGCCAGCGCATGTTAATGGAATATGCAGAAAAGTTTTATCTCCCCGCTCTGGAGAATTATAAACGCTTCTCTGCGGATAATTACGCTAATGCCATTAAAGTTGCCAGATACCTCGAGAAACTTGAATCTTACTGGAAATATGTTAAGATAAACGATGTGAGCAGTACCGATAAACCTGTACACAAGGTGGGAGATACCTTCACCATCAGTGCAGAGGTTGAACTCGGCGATAATCTAAAACCGGAAGATGTTGCGGTAGAGTTTTACCACGGACCCATCTCCTCAAAAGAGGAATGGTTCGAAAATCCGGATAAAAAAGAGATGAATGCGGTAAAAGCGTCAAACGGAAAGATAAAATATCGGGTGGATATGCAGTGTAACAGAACGGGGAGGCAGGGGTATACGGTGCGGATACTCCCTAAACACGAGAACCTGGTACATCCCTATATTCCGGGGTTTATTAAATGGGCATGAGTGTTGTAGTATATTTGCGGAGGCTCACTTCCGCTAAACCCTTGACTATAAAAAGTCGATTATGATAATATGACGATGTTTACAAAAGGAGAATCCTATGGCTGACAGCCATGGCACTCCAGAAAACTCTAACTCAAAACAGAACGAGAAAGTCTATTGCGCCAACTGTATACACTGCAAGCTGGTGAGGACTCCCAGTAATAACAACGGAAACCAATATTATCTCAGGGTTCGTTGTTCAGCCGGAAAATGGCGTAAAAAACTGGGGGAGGAGAAATTATATAAATATTTCACTGTTGCAAGACGCAGTTATGATTATTGCGATTGTTACGAACCGATGGGTGATCCGAGGGACTTCTTAAGGGATTTAAAAAAATCCCTCCCCATCAAGGATGAAGCTTACACACAATAAGGTATGAATAAAAACATAAAAACTCATGCTTTTTTAACCCTCACATTTATAGCCCTCTTTCTCTTTGCGTGCAGCAGCACTCCCAAAGAGATAGAAGAGGACTTAACTCCCGCCGAATACTTTCAGAGGGCATCAAAGGCTTTAACAGAAAGAGGAGACTATAAAACAGCTCTTTTATATTACAGAACATTTCTCGAACGCTTCCCCGATGATGAGGAAAACGGAGTAAAAGCGGAATATGAAATTGCCTTTATAAATTATAAAATGGGAAATCACGAAAAGGCTAAGGAGCTTTTCGAGAACCTTCTTGAAAAATACAAAAGAGAAGATGCGGACAGACTCCCCCGCTGGCCGGAAGTGTTGGCTAAAAAACTGTTAAGTGTTGTTGAGCAAAAAGGATAAGAAATACCCCCAGTGCAGCGCAGCCGCAACCAATGCTATTATGTCCTCAGGTCCCCCCCCACTGGTTGCGGCTGCGTTATCATAAAAAAAAATTTGTTAAAATAACAACACCTGAGGGTATAATAGCATAAAGAGTTTTTTAAGGATTTCCAGTCATTTATTGCGGCAGTATTATGGTGTGTATTTCGATCCCAATCTCTCCTGCATTACGATTTACCATCTCACCGGTAACGCTTCCTCTTGGCCTCGGATGAGGAGGCGCATCACCTATGAGCACAATTATCCTTGAATTCGCCGTCCAATCAAAACTGTGTATCCCCGCATAAAGAGCTTCGAACACAGCCTCGGGTATATCCCGACCTCCTCTAGCCTGAACACCATCCAGCACTCTTTGAATATAATCCAGATTTTCCTGAAAGGGGATTACCCTTGTGAGGTATTCTTCCATGTAGTCTTTATACAGAATCATCCCTGCTCTGAAACGCTCGAAACGGGATATTTGTTCCTTTAACAGAGGTACGAGTGTCTTTCTCAGGAAAGGAATATCATCTTCCATGCTCTGGGTTGTATCAAGTGCGAGAACGAAATCCAGTTCCGGTCCCGGAGACTGTTTTATTATTCTAACAATCTCATCGGCAAGCTCATCCTTGCCAAGAGAAAGAATTGCCGTACCTTTATTCTTTTCTGCAATCTCCTTGAAATCCTTAACCGTATCGGGCATATAGTTCTCCTCCGGAGGTCCTTCCTTCGGTCTCTGAACAACCCTCAATATAAAGGGATTATCCCTGAAAGCTCCGCCGTAGTCTCCGTAGGGCTTTTCGAATGTACGGATATTTAAAAAGGTTCCGTCCAGAACCTGTATCTCGCCGGTTCTGCTCCATGGATAACCGTACTCTACTATGTACGGGATAAAAATATGGAAGGCTTCTCCGAAGCGACTCTCCTCTTCAGGAGTAGAATCGATAAGAGAGTAGAGCTTTCTTGCACTATTAAGAAACTGCCCGTTTAACATCCTTTTCTCATCCCCATTTACAGGATGATAAGAGGGGTTTCTTAAAGCGTAAACCGGGAGTTTTTTCTCTGGATCTGCCGTGGATTCGGTGAGAAGAACCGAACCTATATCAGGCTTTTTTCGTATCCAGAGATCGTACCCGCCTTCCAGGCTCTGTTCTATATAGACATCGGAAGGGGTAATATTCAAGGAAGGCGTTTCTGCTTCTGTAATTACAGATCTCATGCCAACACAGATTAAAAGAAGAAATAACTTTTTCATTGCAGTATAATTATCGGTAAAGAAGGATGGGGTCTGTAGATTTGATAAAACTTACCCAAAGAAATTCTTTAAAGTATGGCGGGGAAAGGCGGCTGAGATTGATCCCTGGTAATACTAATAAAATATCTTAACCTATCCAGAAACTTCTGTGTAAACACACAGTAATCTTTAAAATCCGGTGGAAAGGAGAGAAAGACATTCCAGCCTCTATCCGATGTATAGAAAAAAACCTCTCTCTCTTCTATGTGAGAAAAGTAGTAACCCCACAGCTCGTAGGAATTACATTCACTCTTCTCCCATTCGCTTAAGGGTACGATTTTCTCGGTGGTATAGTATACATACAGGGTAAAGCCTCTGTATTCATATTCTCCGTAAAAATGTGGAATTATATTGGCCTGTAAAACCGGGATTCCCCGCCTGGAAAGGGGGCCGCGCTTTAAAACAGCTATTTCTTCCGATTGTTCCTGGGCATAACCATGCTGTAAAAGCAGAAAGAGAAGCACTATTACCGTCTTCTTCATTCCACAGTAACGCTTTTTGCCAGGTTTCTCGGTTGATCGACATTTCTCCCGAGCTCCAGCGCACAGTAGTAGGCAAAGAGCTGAAGGGGAACGACCATGAGAAAGGGATACATCAGCTCATTTGTGTGTGGAACCGTAATTATGTCATCCACTATTTCCGCCACCTCTTCATCCCCTTCCACGGCAACTGCTATTACCTTCCCCTTTCTCGCCTTTACCTCTTTCAGATTTGATATAATTTTATCCCTCAGGCTGTCATCGGAAACGAGAAACACGCTCGGAGTATATTCATTTATAAGTGCAATGGGGCCGTGTTTTATCTCCGCTGCACTATAGCCCTCTGCATGGACATAGGAGATCTCTTTAAGCTTTAAAGCCCCTTCCAGGGCCACCGGATAGTTGATCCCCCTTCCCAGAAAGAGAAAATCCTTTGCTTTTGAATATTTCTTTGCAAGCTCCTTTATCTCTTCTTTTTTATCGAGTACCTTTTTTACCTGTTCCGGTACTTTGGAGAGGCTCCTTGCAAACTCCGTCCCCTGTCCGTAGGACATGTGCCTCATGCGAGCCATCAAGAGTGTAAAAAGGTAGAAAACTGTAAGCTGGGAGGTAAAAGCTTTGGTGGAGGCAACTGCTATTTCCGGTCCGGAATGGATATAAACACCACCGTCGGATTCTCTTGCTATGGTTGAGCCTACCACATTACAGATGCCTAGCACCGTGGCTCCCTTTCTTTGCAGTTCGCGCATGGCGTAGAGTGTATCTGCAGTCTCACCGGACTGGGAAACAGCGAAGTATAGTGATTTGGGTTCTACAATTGGATTTCGGTAACGCACTTCCGAAGAGAGCTCTGCGGTACAGGGAATGCGTGCCACCGATTCAAGAAGGTATGAACCTACCATACCGGCATGGTAGGATGTACCGGCGGCTATTATTTTTACCCTCTCGATGTTTAGAAGTTCTTTGCTCGAAAGATTTAACCCTCCCAGGTGACCCGTGGCAAGCTCTATATCGAGCCTTCCCCTCATGGCCCGCATAATCGACTCGGGTTGTTCGTGTATCTCTTTCTCCATAAAGTGGGTGTAGCCTCCCTTCTCTATCTCTTCCAGTTCCCACTCTACATTGTCCACGGTCTTGAGTATGTTCCTCTCCAGGTGATCTGTTGTGTTGAAACTGTTGGGAGTAACCGTAACGATCTCTCCGTCTTCTATGTAGACTACCTGTTTTGTATGGGCAAGAATGGCCGGTACATCGGAGGCAAGGAACATCTCATCCTCTCCAATGCCTAGAACCAGGGGAGAGCCGTTTCTTGCACCTACGAGTTTCCCCGGTTCATCAGCATGAACACAAACTATCCCGTAAGTACCTTTAAGCAAGGCAACCGTCTTTTTAACGGCCTTCTCCAGTTCTCCGTCATAGTAACTTGCAATCAGATGGGCTATTACCTCGGAGTCGGTTTCTGTTATGAAATTGTAGCCCTCAGAGCTAAGCTTCTCCTTAAGGGTCATATAATTTTCGATTATTCCGTTATGTACTATGGCAATCTTGCCTGTCTGATCGGTGTGGGGATGGGCATTTATGTCGTTTACCTCGCCATGGGTGGCCCACCTGGTATGCCCTATGCCCCAGAATCCACGCAAATCTGGAGGGACAATTTCCCGCAAATCCTTAATCTTTCCTTTTTTCTTGATTATCGTGATCTTGCCGTCGTTTCCAACACCTATTCCTGCAGAATCATACCCACGATACTCGAGCCTCTTAAGCCCTTCCAGAAGAATGTTTGATGCCTGTTTAAGACCACAGTATCCAACTATACCACACATTTTTAATACTCCTGTAATATTTCATGCTACTGATATTAATACCACAAAAAATAGGTTTTTCAATTTTATGTGCATTAATTCTTTACACCACCTGCTACGTAATTCCATCGCTCACGTTTTCCGCCATGGATTGAAGCCTCCCCGGATCGATGAGTGTTATCCTGTTCTCCTCGATGTTTATAATTTCTTTATCTGCCAGCTCTTTTAGATACTTTGTGATAGTAGATGCTGGAAGCTCCAGATTCATGGCAATATCTCTTGAAACCTTAACAAGATCGAGGATGCCGTTCTCCATTCCCACCTCGGCAAAGGCGTAATACACATTGAGAGTTACCAGCCCCCTTTCATTCTGTTTTTTCAGATAGCTTATCTGCAGGTTTGCCTTCTGAAGCCTTCTGCAAAGCTTATCAATTATGCTTAAGGCAATCTTTACGTTTTTTTCGATCATTCTTACAAAACCTTCCCGGTTTACCGAAAGGTAGCGAACGGTGTCACTGGCCGTTGCGGTGGCGGTCCTCTTTACCCTTGTTACAATCGCCATTTCACCGAAAAAATCCCCCTTTCCAAGAACTGCCAGAGTATACTCCTTCCCGTCTATATTTTTACTGATTCGCACACTACCCTCCTGGATTATATACATCTCCTCCCCTTCTTCCCCCTCCCGGAAGATCACCTTACCTGCATCAACTACATGTCCGTATTTTTGGAAAAGCTTGTCATCTGCCATAACTTTCCTCCCAACTTTTTATTTTTGATGCTAAGGCAGGGTCAACTTAACGACTCTGCCTCACAATCTTATCTTAAATATCGACAATTTTATGCTATGCAAGGTCGAGATTTTGTTTCTTTAACCTAAATTTTTAAACGTGAAAAACAAAATCTACCTTAGCTCATGGCACATCGCAATTTACCTTTAGTTGCGATCGTAGATTGCGATATGCTACATACGGCTATTTAATTGTAAAAGGCCACAATTTTCTTGAAGCAAGAGAAGAATAACACATGTAAAGATTAATACCAAGAGAGTTTTTTATAAAAGGAGTCGCTATGAAAAAACCTTTTCCCGTTTTACCTGTAAATGCTGTTATCATGGTTTCACTCGTTGCATGTGCCTGCATTCCCATACCGGACCACCGGAAACTTGCAGCACACGATCTTAAGCCTCCTACTCTACTGGGAGTAGAACCCGTGGAGCCCGAAAAAGTTGTTCTAAGGTTTGACGAGCCTGTAGCGGTAGTGGAGGGAACTATCCTCTTGATCCCGGAGACGGCCCTTAAGGAGGTTGTACGCAGTGAAGACACCCTTGTGCTAGAGTTTTTCGATGCCCAAACACCGGGGGCAGAGTATCAACTCGAAGCTGCGGTACAGGATGATTCCGGCAATAGTATGAACTTTATTACCCGGTTTTACGGATTTAACCCCAATGTACCAGATGTTTTGATAAACGAGCTTACAACCCGCGGTTCCTCCACCCATCCCGATCTGGTAGAGCTCTTTGTTTGCTCCGAGGGGAATATGGCCGGTGTCTGTCTCTACGAAGGTACTCCAGGTGATTGGGATCACCGCTTCATGTTTCCGAGCTTACACGTTAAAAAGGGTGATTATATTCTGGTTCACTTTAAGCCCCAGGGAATCGAGGAGGAGAAGAATGAAACCGGCAACAAGATGGAATCCGGCGGATTGGATGCCTCCCCCCATGCCTACGATTTCTGGGTTAAAGGAGGTAGTGGAATCTCCGGAAACAACGGGGTAATCTCCCTTTATTCCAACCCTGCAGGCACCATTCTCGACGGAGTTCTCTACAGCAACAGAACATCCGAGTCCGATGAGAATTATCGTGGATTCGGCAGAGCATCAACACTCTTCAGGGCAGAAGAGCTTGTCTATGCTGGAGGATGGAAGATAGCCGGAGAGGAAGTTGCTCCTGAAGATGCTGTCAATCCCGATGGCTCCACTGCGACCAGATCGATATGCAGAGACAGTAACTCCACCGACACCGATTCTGCAGAAGACTGGCATATCGTGCCCACCGGCAGTTACACTTTCGGTGAGCTAAACAGCAATGAGGTCTATGAGCCCTGATTTCTCCGGACAGGGGGTTAATATATGACCCTTCTCTCACAGATGTTCCTTAAAAATTGCTTCGATTTCTTTCCGAGAGCCGGCTCCGACCTTCTGATTTACAACCTCTCCGTTTTTAAACAGGAGCATGGTCGGAATGCTTATTATACTATATCTTGATGCAAGCTCGCTTTCCTCATCCACATTGATTTTGGTAACCTTCAGTTTATCGGAATACTCACCGGCAATCTCTTCCAGTATGGGTGCCACCATCCTGCAAGGAACACACCAGTCCGCCCAGAAGTCCACCAGCACCGGTACTTCCGACTTTAATACCTCCTGCTCAAAGTTCTGCGATGTTACCACTATTTCTTTTCCCATAAAACACTCCTGTTTTAAGTTACTGGTTCTTCTTCCTCTACTTTCTATGTTTTTATATCAAGTGTCAAGGATCAGTTTATCTTCCCTCTCAAACTACTACATAGATAGTTAAGAGAAATTAGGCTGCAGGGTGCTTTGGGGTGCAGTAGGGTCGGGAAACTCACACTACTCATACATGGGCATTGAGAGGTAGACTCTGATTGACAAGTATTTGATGCCGATTTATTATGGTAGAGATGATTGAAAAGAGGGTTAAAAAGTTCGATCTTAACAGGTCTTCTTCCATCAAAGAAGACCTTGCTTACTGGCTCAGCAAGACACCCGGGGAGAGAATTGCAGCCATTGAACTCTTAAGAAGACAGTATCATGGAAGTTCAACAAGACTTCAGAGAACTGCTCGAGTTGTTCAACAAACACAGAGTTGATTACATCATTATTGGTTCCTATGCGCTCGGCTTCCATGGTGCACCAAGGTACACGGGAGATCTCGATATCCTGGTCAAACCGGACCATGCGAATGCAGAAAAAATCATGCATGCTCTTGATGAGTTCGGGTTCGGATCTGTCGATCTCACGGAGGCCGATTTTGAGAAAGAGGGTAAGGTCATCCAGCTCGGATTCCCTCCTGTGAGAATAGACATCATCACCTCGATCACCGGTTTAACCTGGGAGGAGGCTAGATCAGGCAGAGCAGAAGGCAGCTTCGGTGATCTGACTGTCTATTATTTGGGTCGGAATCAATTAATTACAAATAAAAGAGCTCTTGGGCGGAAAAAGGATCTTGCCGACCTGGAAGCAATCGGGGAAGAATAGGCTTCTGAAAGATAATCAACCCCCATTTACCAGAGTTTCTATTTTATTCTTCAAACTTGTATATATTGATTTCTGCGAAACAACCAGGCAATCTGCAATCACCTCAACCAGTGCCGACCCTACCACAAGTGCATAAACATGTGGTGCGAGGGTTTTAACCTGCAATGCGGTCCGGATACCAAATCCTGCAAGTATCTTGCTTCCCGAGGAGCTTAAAGTGGATATAAAGGATTTTACCTTCGTTAAATCTGTAGAGGCTCCGGTAATCCCGACCCTGAGAGCTGCGTAGATATATTCCCTTTCAAGCTCAAGTATCCTGGAAAGCCTGGATGGGGAGACTGTTGGAGCTACAACAGGAACTACTTCTATACC
>QNBH01000033.1 GCA_003645645.1 Spirochaetota bacterium
ACCCTCCGTCCATGTATAACAGAGCTGCATTGTAATCTATTCGTTCAACCCCTCCAACCCTTTTTAGCTCAGCATCATCATTCCCGATCAGATAGGGAACATCCTGTCGGCCTAGGAATTCTTTAAGCCTCTCTATAAGCCTGTAATACTGATGATTGGCTCTATACCTGGTATGAAAGGCAATTGAGGGAACAAAAGCTGTTTCCGACCACATTACAATATGGGGATATTTTTTTACGGCCTCTTCGCTAAGCCTGATAAGAATGTCCAGAGATTCATCATAATCGTGTTTCCACGGATCAACATTGTGCTGTATAAGGGCTACCCGCCATTTTTTGGCACCGGAAAGATCGGCCGTTGATACAATTCCATAAATCACGGCGGCTAAAAAAAGGGCTGAGTATGCAAAAAGTTCGGTACGGTGTTCCTTAAAGAAAAGGTTTAACTGCCGTCTTCCCTTCTTAATAGTATTTCCGAGCCAGCATGAGGGGAAAATCACCAGAAAAGAGATGCCCCATACTCCTGTTAAATCAGACACTCTGATAAGGGGCAGGAAAAGATACTGAGAATATCCGATAACACCGTAAGAATAACCCAGAAAACCCCTTGTCTTAAGATACTCATAACCAACCCAGATAACGGCCTGGATAAGGTATCCGTAACGCGGAAACAGAGAATCGGCCAGCTTTAAGAGCGGAAAGAGAAGCAAAAAATAAATAGCATAAATGACCGGAACTATGATAATTGCGAGAGGATGAAACTTAAGCAACCAGAAATTAAAAAGGCTGTAGCTTAAAAATCCGTATAAAAGCCCGTAAACAACGATTCTGTACCATCCGCTCCGGTGTACCACGACAAAGACGGGAAAGAGAGAAATATAAGCGAGGGGAAACCATCCCCATCTGGAAAGAAAATTCGGAAAAGATAGAGCAAAGAGGATTGCAGAGAGGAGAAGTAATGCGATATCTATTATAACAGATTTTATTGAAGCTTCCCCGACTTTCGAATCGGTTTCTATCACCCTTTCTTCAACTGCACTCATCTTGATTGTGTATTGACCACACACCCTTCTTTAGTTCTCTGCCCGGCCTGAACACAGCAACACCATGATCACTTACGGGTACGGTTTCTCCCGTTTTTGGATTTCTGGCTTTTTCTCTACCCTTTCTCAATCGCACTTCGAAGGTTCCGAACCCCCGGAGCTCCACACTCCTATTGTTGACCAGAGCATCCTTTACTTCTTTAAAGAACTCATCCAGCACTTTATGGATATCTTTCCTCTTTATGTCTACCCTGTTATAGATATTGTCAATTATTTCTGCTTTTGTTAACTTATTCTCACTCATTTTAAGTTGTTTGCTGTTTTGCAAGGTATTTTTGTAAACGAGATTTTTTCCTTGCTGCGTTATTTCTATGAATAACGCCCTTTCCTGCTGCCTTATCGAGTAAGCTAACTATTTTGCGAAACTGTTCTTCCAGAGTCTCTCTTCTACCCTCTTTTGATGCGATAATAAACTTCTTAATCTCTGTTCTTACTCTGCTGCGAACCGCCCTGTTTCTTAACCTTTTTGTTTCGCTCTGCCTGTGTCTTTTTGCAGCCGACTTCTTACCTGGCAATGAAATATACCTCCCACTTTGTTATTTTTTTATTAATTAAACGGTATCAGTTAATTCTTTCTCTGTCAAGAGCTTAAAAAGCCATCATAAAATAAATTAATGATGGCTTTTTAATAATTTAAAAGTAGAAATAGATGTGCGGATAATACAGGACATCCTGATGGAAATATAATCTTTTTATCTAAAATCTCTGGGTTTTCTCTCCTGACGGTTGCATTTCTGGCACTCGGCAACATTCTTAAGCTTTCCGCTTACGAATAGAGATTTCATTTTTATCTCGCCTCCACAGGGACAATTGAACGTTTGTGTTGCACTTGAGTTTCTGGCATTTTTACTCATCTGAGCCATAAATTGCGTCTCCTTTTGACTTTAATGATAATTCCACAGCAAACTGCCGGGTATCCTTACAGGAAGGTCGTGCTGAGAGAATATAATAATTAAGTATAATCTAGTCAATATGTGATTCCAATATTTTTCCCCCGATGCCATGCGGTTAGTCGGCCTTATGAACCGATAAATTCTTCTTACCTTAGAAGATACCCAGTTTATACTACCGGCAATTTCAGAAGAGTTTATATCTTTAATTCCCTTTAGTGTACTGATACTGGTAATAGTAATTAAAGTTGCGGAAATTGTTAAAACTTTCGTTCAAGGAAAAAGAAATACCATGATTTTAAATACATTCTCGGAGTGGTAATCGGAGGCGGCTTAGGTGCACTCTACTATATCCTTGTAGGGTGCCGGACAGGTAGCTGTCCTTTAACTTCCACTTTATACGGCAGTATTGCCTATGGATCTGTAATGGGTGCGCTATTAGCCGGTGTTATTGGATAGTTATTAGTAATATATTATTGATCAGCTTGTTTTTTGGGGGGATCCAGGGAAAGGGATGATGCGACAACTATCCTGACACACAGGGCCGTAGAGATCCGGTAAGGGTTACTCTGTAGGATGAGACGCCTCTATCCTTTCTAAATAACAGGCTTCTATTTCCCGGTAGTGGGGGTGGGTACATTGAAAAATCCTTTATAATGTAGTATCTATATACTTTATGAATCGGACTATCCCTGTTTTTGGTATACTGATACTCCTGTTTCTAAACTTCTACTCACCTACAGAGCCGCCTTATGATACCACGGGCAGGCATTTATCGGATAGAGTTATAGACAGTTCCGGTAATGTTTCCGCAGCTGCAATCGAAGGAAAGGCGGAAACTCTTCGCTTCACAGATATTCAAGGTGCAGGTTCTGAGATTACGGAGAAAGAGCCTGAAAGAAGTGCCGGTAGAAAGGGGTATTCTGTAAAGGCGGTATTCGGGGCTTTTAAAAAAGCCTATCCGGACAAGGTTGAGGATGTAGCCTTTAGAATGGGAGATTGGGCGATCAAAGTTGGTGGTGAATGGTTCTTCTGGGCAGGGGGAAGGTTGTTACCGGAGGAGGAGAGAGAGAAGTGGGAAGGCTACACACCCTATCCCTTCTATGCTTATCCTGGAGAGCTCCCACCATTGCCACAGCTAACAGAAGAGGAGAAGAGAGATCTGGAGAATAGGCTTCAGAAACAGGAGACAGATCCTCCTCTTAGACATCCCGGTTTCTACGATGCTATATGGCGCATACATGATATGGAATCGAGCTGGCAAAGAGTTAAAACTATCTATTTTCTCAGGTATAGAACCGAGATTCACCGGGAACTACTGGAAGACCTCGCAGCAGTGGAAGAGGATATAGAAATCGCGGCCTCAGAAGATGAGGAACTTCGCCGTTTTATAAAATCAATTCAGGGTTTAACCGGATACAACTGGCGCCCCGTTGCAGGAACGTCCACTTTAAGCTTTCATTCTTATGGAGCTGCTATTGATATTATACCAAAGGACTACAAAGGAAAACAGGTTTACTGGAGATGGGCTAAACCCATTTATCCCGAATGGTACAGCCTGCCTTATTCAGAACGCTACATGCCCCCCCTATCCTTTATAAGGGCTTTCGAAAAACACGGTTTTATCTGGGGAGGGAAGTGGTTTTACTTCGATACAATTCATTTCGAGTATAGACCGGAGATATTGATTCTCAACGACATGTATTGAAGAAGCATTCAGCTCCTTACAACCCATTTTCGCTGCTCCTCTTTATATTCAAATTTATCAAAAGGTAGTTCCAGAATCCTCTCTTCCGCTCCCAACATTTTTATTTTTTTATTTAGAATATTTACCTCTATTACTTTAAAAACTTCGCTTTCAATTTTTATTCTTGTTCCTTCAGAAGGTAGGCTGCTTTTCTCATGAGAGTACACATCATATTCGTAAGAGAGGCAACAGAGAAGTCTCCCACAGGGGCCTGATATTTTCATAGAATTAAGAGAGAGGTTTTGCTCTTTGGCCATTCTTATGGAAACCGGCTTGAGATGATCAGTTATGCCATGACAACAATAGACGCGCCCGCACACTCCCAATCCGCCAATTACTCGCGATTCATCCCTCACACCTATTTGTCTGAGCTCAATCCGCATTTTAAAAATAGAAACCAGGTCTTTTACAAGTGCTCTAAAATCCACCCTGGATTCAGCAGTAAAGAAAAAAAGAAGCTTCGATTCTTCAGTAAGATAGTGTGCAGATACAAGCTTCATTTCAAGGTTGTGAGCCTCTACTTTCTCTCTGCATATAGCAAGCGCCTCCTCCTCCCTTGCCCGGTTTTCCTTATATCTCTGTAAATCCTCTTCTTCCGCCAGGCGTGTTATTTCGATTATTTCCTCAACTTCTTCTGAGCAAAGATGCTTAACCTCTCCGAGTACACGCCCAAGATCTTTTCCGTATTTTGTGGGTAAAACCACATAATCCTGATTTTTTACACTCAACCCCCGGGGACAACGGCAAAGCTCGGTCTCACTTGAATGGAGGACCTTAACCCTGAATAAATTGTTACGTCCGCATTCTACGCAAACAGAGTCGGTTATGTTGTTTTCAGTTGCCAATGCTTACTCCTGAAATCATTTCATTTCCTCCCTTGGTGGGATGAATACAGATTGGTTTAAAAAGCTTAACTTAAGAGATCTACCAATAAACCGTTTATCTCGTCAACTCGTCTCAGGACTTCCAGTTGCTCTCTCTGATTTGTTAATACTGCAGCAGCGAGTCGTTCAAGCTTCTCATCAATTATTTTAATAATGGTAAATCGTTTTCTTTTCAAAATATTAAAGCCCGAAACCCTTTCCTCAAGAGATAGGCTATTTTCTACAACAAATTTCAAGAATCTTCCTACTGCATGTTTATATTCTCGAATAAGGGAAACGGAGGGGTGCTCTTTCAATTTTTCGCCTGTCTCGTGCACTCCATCGAGCATCTCTTCCAGAGTAAGATCATCATCCTGTGAACTTAAATCAACATCGGAACGAAGCTCCCCGTATTCCGCCCTTTCAACGAATGAAGAAAACCTTTTTCTTAACAGACCTTTTCTCTTTATTCTGTCCTTTTTTTTCTCTGTTCGATTTTCGGTTTTTCTGGAGAAAGGTCCACCGAAGAAGTTTATCCCTTCCATGCTGAAAGCTCTTCTTTATCCTGCCTGGATTCTAGATCATCCCCATTTCCCTTGTTTTGAAGATGGGTATTCGCTATTTCTGTATCCTTATGCTTTTCTCCTGGATTGTCAGTCGGTGATACAGCTTCTTTTTCTTCTTCCATTACTAACCCCGGGAAATGCTCTTTTGAAAGTTTTATCACCTCGGGATTATCTCTGTTTACAATATATTTTCCATTTAATATTACTCCCTCCTCTACTACAAGCCGTGGAGTACTAACATTTCCGATAATCATACCTGTTGAAAGCACTATTACCTTTTCTGTAGCAAAAATATTACCTCTTACCACTCCTCCTACCACTACTGTTCCTGCTTTTATCGTGCACCTTGCTCTTCCGTTTTTCCCTACAAGGATCTTCCCCGGTGTGTAGATGGTACCCGAATAGTCCCCGTCAATCCGAAGAAGCCCGTTAAGTTCCAGATCTCCCTTGAATTTAGTACCTTCACCAACAATGGAGTTTATGAAAGTACTGTCTGCTATCAAATGATCAGCCATTAACAAACTACCTGTTTACTTTATTTTATATATCATTATATTATTTTATTGAGGCGGTTTTCAATCCACTTTTAATACTTAAATATCTCATAGGATCCACCACCTGAGAACCAATACGTACCTCGTAGTGAAGATGCGGACCGGTAGATAATCCAGTGTTACCAAGTGTGCCTATTACCTGGCCCTGAGTCACCTCCTCTCCTTCCCTAACAGTAACCGTCCTTAAGTGTGCATATTTAGTGTAGAACCCATATTTATGTCTTATCACAATATAATGCCCAAAACCCATGGGTTCAAACTTTTTCTCAACTACTTTTCCGTTGGCAGTAGCTACTACCGGAGTACCTATTCTATAGGCTAAATCAACTCCTTTGTGAAGATACCAGTTTTTGGTAAATGGATGCTCGGCCGGTCCGAAATAGTTAGTAATCCTTCCTCTGACACCCTTAAGGGGCCATAAAGTAGGCAGTTCAACCAGAAGTTCTCCATGAGATACAAGAAGTTCTGTTATTTTTTGAAGTGAACCTATGGAATCATTCAAGAGTGAATTAAGACTCTGAAGCTCACTCAATTCCTTTAAAACACCTTCTTCCTGTTCAACAACACCGAAAAATGAGTTAAACTCACCCATCTGGAGATCCACCTGGGGGTTCTTGCTCTCTTTCACTTCCAGTATGCTTAAGGTATTTTTCAATGCACTTTCAAAAGAGCGAGCTACTTTTCGCAGTTCCGCTATCTCGTCTCTCATAACTTCCAGACTCGATTCTGCTTTTTCAAGTCTCTCCGATTTGGTAGAAAGCAATCTGGATAGCCCGCTGAAATAGGTACTGGAGAGGAAAAATGCAATAAGCACACCGGTTAAAAGGATACAGAAGAAGATAAGAGAGAAGACAGAAATTCTAAAGTTGAATATTTTTTTCTCGGAGTGGGGAATAAACATTACGGTAAAGCGCTGTTTGCCTATGGTAACGATGTTTTTAAAAAGTAAGGAAATCGCATTTCCTGCTGCTTTAAGTCTTTTTATTATTTTATTGCTTAGCTTTTTTTCTACTCTCTTATATTGATTTACAGGTGACACATTCGACTCCTTTTTTGCTTGCACCTTATCTCTTTCTCATAAAAAAGATTACCATGTGGTGTAACATTTGTCAAATAATTATTGACTCCTGCCTTACTTCGTGTTATTGTTAATTGATAGAATCGCTATCATAAAATCCCTTTTAAAAGCTGGTAGCTAAATGAAACTATTTGATACTCATGCCCACATAGGGCTTATTAATGAAGACCCTATAGAACAACTTATAATAACGGAGGAAGCAAAACGTGCCGGTATAGAGCATATAGTCAGTATATGCAATAATCTCCACGACTTTTTTCAGGTCTACGATAATCTGTCCACTGCAACATACGTTTATCATAGTATCGGCGTTTCTCCTTCAGAAGTTTCCAACCCTGGCAGAGATTGGGTGGAAAAAATAGAAGAAGGGACAAAACTGAACCGGGTAATCGCGATTGGAGAGATCGGGCTGGATTATTTCCGTAAATTCGGAAATAGAGATTCGCAAATAGAGCTTTTTATCCGGCAACTGGAAATGGCAGACAAACTTGGTTTTCCGGTTATCATACATAATAGGGAAGCGGGTAAAGATGTTCTGGAGATTTTAACAGAAAAACTTCCCGAAAGGGGAGGAGTGCTTCACTGTTATTCGGAAGACTTGGAGTTTGCCCAAAAAGCCTTAAACCTTAACCTTTATATCTCATTTGCCGGGAATGTAACCTATAAAAACGCAAGGAATTTACACGAAACTGCTAAAAATATTCCTCTCGAAAGGATGCTTATAGAATCGGAAAGCCCCTTTATGGTACCATCCGCATACAGGGGGAAGAGAAACAGGCCGGCCTACCTCAAAGCAACAGTAGAGTTTATTGCAGAACTCCGCGACGAGCCACTTGAGCTTGTTACGGAAACACTTTATCAAAACAGCCTTAATTTTTTCGGTATAGAAAAATAGTTTTTTTCCGGAATGGAGACTCAAGTAAAACTCACTACACTTACAATACCGGGTAATTTGTTTCTGGCTCCTATTGCCGGTTTTACGGATAGAGCCTTCCGTTCAATCTGTATACGATACGGTGCGGATTTTACTTTCACAGAAATGGTATCTGCAGAAGGGATTGTGAGAAATAACCCCAAGACTCTAATGTTGCTGAGACGGGCTGATAATGAAAAGCTTCTTGGTATACAGATCTTCTCTTCCAGCGCAAAGACGGCAGGAGAATCTGTAAAGAAAGTTATGGATTTTAAGCCTGATTTGATAGATCTAAACTGCGGTTGTCCTGTATCTAAAATAGTTAGAACCGGTAGTGGTGCAGCGCTTCTCCTTGAACCTGCTAAAATAAAAGAAATAGTAAAGGCGATAAAGGTGGAGACCGATCGTCCTGTATCGGTAAAAATCCGATCGGGATGGGATAGTGAACATATAAATTATCTGGAAACTGCAAAAATGGCCGTAGAAGGTGGTGCTGAAATGATTACCCTTCATCCTAGAACCCGTTCGCAGGGATATTCCGGCAGAGCCAATTGGGAACATTTGAAAGAATTAAAAAAGAATCTGCCTGTTCCGGTTATTGGTTCCGGCGACCTTTTCACCACCGAAGATGCAATTAGGATGTTTGAAGAGACCGATTGTAATGGTATTATGTTTGCCAGGGGTGCTATAGGAAATCCGCCTGTCTTCCGTCAGACAAAACGACTCTTACAGAGAGGCACTGCATCTTTTCCAAAAAATAATACCGAAGATTGCAGATCCTTCTTAAAAGAAAAACTAGAGATTGCAAGATATCATCTTAACCTGAGTATAAAATACAGAGGAGCAAGTTTGGCAGTAAAAGAGATGAAAAAACACATCTGCGCCTATACAAAAGGATTGCCCAACTCTTCAAACTTGAGAGCGAAAATAGCAAAGGCAGATTCTGTAGAGACACTGAACCAAATTCTTAGAGATTATTACTCTACAATCTGATTTTTCAGATCTTGACGCTTCGCTTAATAAAATGTCTAGATATAAAGGTGATAGGAGAAAACGAAAAACCAGGACATCAATGTGGAATACTTGCAATTTTTTCAGAACAAACAGCGAATATTCCGGAAAAACTTTTTTACGGACTTTTCACCCTTCAGCATCGCGGACAGGAAAGTGCAGGGATAGCCTATAGAAAGGGTGATACAATCGTTACATATAAAGACCTGGGAATGGTATCTACGGTTCTTGTTCGATATCTTTACCAGGAACGGCCCTCCAATCTGGGGATCGGCCATGTTCGCTACTCCACGCACGGTGGAAACAGACTGGAAAACGCTCAACCCATATCGGTATCTTGTAACAAAGGAGAAATAGCCCTTGCCCATAATGGGAATATCTCCAACACGAGTCTATTAAAGGAAGAACTATTTTCAGAAGGAGCTATTTTCCAGAGTACCTCCGACTCGGAGCTCATCCTGCACCTTATATCTCGCTCGCATCAAAACAACTTCCGTGATGCTCTAATCGAAACACTACTCCGAATACAGGGAGCTTTCGCCATGGTTATGATACATAACAATGACCTGTTGGCCATGAGAGACCCCTATGGATTCAGACCTCTATACCTGGGTAAAAAGGATGGGCTTACGGTTTTTGCTTCCGAAACCTGTGCGCTCGATATTCTGCAGATTCCAGAATACAGAACGGTAAACCCCGGAGAGCTGATTACAGTAAATGAGAGAGGTCTGGGCACAGAGATCTTTGCAGAAAATAAAAAAACCAGTCAGTGTGTTTTTGAACTGATATATTTCTCGAAGCCAGATTCCCAGGTTTTTAATCAGACTGTGCACATAATGCGGAAAAAAATGGGAGCAGCCCTGGCTAACTCAGAAGATTGCTCCGGTGATATTGTTGTACCGCTACCAGACTCGGGTAACAGTGCCGCCCTCGGTTATGCAGAAGCTTCCGGTATACCCTTCGAATTGGGTCTTACTAGAAATCACTATTCGGGAAGATCTTTTATACTTCCTTCAAAAGCAGAAAGGGAACTGGCCGTTCGGATAAAGCTTCTTCCTGTTAAAGAAACTATTAGAGGTAAGAGGATTATCCTCATAGATGATTCACTGGTCAGAGGTACCACCAGCAGAATAATTGTCAAACTGTTAAGAGAGGCAGGTGCAAAGGAGATTCATCTTCGCCTATCTTCCCCTGAAATCAAGTATCCCTGCTTTTTTGGTATCGACATCCCTACAAAGGAAGAGCTTATCTCTAACCGGATGACTCCGGCAGAAATTGCAGAATACATAGGTGCCGATTCGGTACGTTTTCTCTCCATTGAGAAGCTTAAAAGCTCACTTCCCGACTTCGAGAACTATTGTTTCGCCTGTTTCAATGGAGATTATCCATTTAAACCCCTGGATCAGGATTACAGGAGCAGAATAAATCAATGAAAAAAGCGTGTTTAACATACAGAGATTCAGGTGTAGATATCGAAAGGGGAGAAAGTTTTGTTGATTTTATCCGATCGATCCCTTCGAGCGCTGTATCACCGGAACTCGGTGGTTTTGCGGGGGGGATCGAAATAAATACAACAAGATACAGACAGCCTGTGCTTTTTACAACTACAGATGGCGTGGGAACAAAACTACTTCTGGCAAAACTTCTCGGAAAGTATGACACTATTGGCATCGACCTTGTTGCAATGTGCACAAATGATCTGATGGCCCACAATGTAACTCCCCTTCTATTTCTTGATTATATATCCTATACAAGGTTAGATGAAAATTTTCTTCAGGATATAATGAGGGGAATTGTAAGGGGCTGTGAAATGGGAGGGTGTATTCTTGCAGGAGGAGAGACGGCGGAGATGCCCGATCTTTACAGAAAAAAGGATTTTGATCTGGCGGGTTTTTGTGCAGGTATAGGGGAGAAGGCGGACCTTCTGCCAAAAAAAGAAAGGATAAAAGCCGGAGATGTACTGCTGGGCCTTCCCTCGAGCGGAGTTCATTCCAACGGTCTCTCGCTTGCGAGAAAGGTATTTGGCAAGGATGAGGAGGATCAGTTAAAAAAACTACTGGAACCGACCAGAATCTACACAAAGGAGCTTAAGGAGCTTTTCGGTATAGGCGGTGTTCTTGCGGCAGCTCATATAACAGGAGGAGGATTGTTTTCCAATATAAAACGGGTTATCCCCCTAAACCTGCTTCCCAAACTAAACTATGGCTGGAATATACCGGAAATTTTTAGCTTAATCCAATCCAGAGGCTCTGTGTCCAGAGAGGAGATGTTTCGAGTATTTAACATGGGAGTGGGAATGGTTATTGTTGTAGAGAGGGAGAATGCGGAAGAGTTTTTAAAGACCGGCAGAATGAAGGGAATCGAAATCTTTAGAATAGGTGAGCTTATAAATGGCTGAGATTGCGGTATTTGCATCGGGAAACGGATCAAATTTTCAGCGCCTGGTAGAAGCACTTAGGGATACAAGACACTCGGTCTCTTCTCTCATCTGTGATCGTAAAGATGCTTACGTGCTTGAAAGAGCCCGGCTACTAGGAATCCCGTCATATATTGTTTCTTATGAGGGCAAATCCCGCGAGGAAGCCGAGAGAGAGATAATATCGACTTTAAAGGAGTACGATATTTCCCTTATAGTTCTGGCCGGATTTATGAGACTGCTCTCACCCCAGTTCGTCGATACCTATCCCGACAGAATTATAAACATCCATCCCTCTCTACTGCCCAAATACCCAGGCACAAAGGGTATAGAGGAGAGTTATTATTCGGGAGACAGAGAGCTCGGGATAACCATACATAGGGTGGATTACGGGCTGGATACAGGTCCAATTCTTTTTCAGAAGTCATTTAAAAGAACAGGTGGTGAAAGTCTTAAAGAAATTGAGGAGAGGATTCATGCACTTGAACATAAATACTATCCTGAGGTTATAATAGAGTTGCTTGATTCTATAGAAACAGAAAACAGTAAAAACTATTGACCAGTCCAAGGGGAGGAGCATTGAAAGTTCTAGTACTGGGTGCGGGTGCCAGGGAGCATACATTAGCCTGGAAGTTTTCTAAAAGTAAAAGAATCTCCGGGCTGTTTACCGCCCCTGGCAATGCCGGTACAGGGGAAATATCGGAAAATATCTCTGGTCTTGATCCGATGGATATTGAAAATGTCGTAAATTTTTGCAGAGAGCTAAAGATAAACATTGTCTTCGTTGGACCCGAAGCTCCTCTGGCTGCTGGTGTAGTCGATGCTCTGAGCTCTTACAACATACCGGTAATCGGTCCTCCCCGTGAAGCGGCAAAACTGGAATCAAGCAAGGCATTCTCAAAATCCTTTATGCTCAGGCACAATATACCCACTGCATCTGCCAGAGAGTTTTCCAGTAAGAGAGAATACCAATCCTTTATATACAGGCTAAATGGAAAGGTTGTTGTAAAAAAAAGCGGACTTGCCTCCGGCAAGGGTGTATTGGAATCGGATAACCGGGAAGAACTTCTCCGTTTTGGCAACTCTATCCTGGATTCCGATTTGCTCCTTGTGGAAGAGTTTCTGGAAGGATGGGAAGTATCGATCTTTACAATCACAGATGGTAAAAGCTACCTTTTTCTGCCGCCCTGTGCAGATTTTAAAAAGGCAATGGATGGAGACAGGGGACCCAATACAGGAGGTATGGGAGCAATATGTCCGGTACCGGCAGTCAGCAGTGAGTTGCTTAGAGAGATTGAATTAAGAATAATCGAGCCTACCTTTAGGGGCATGAAGAAAGAAGGACTCACATACAAAGGAGTGCTTTATTTCGGTCTAATAATTACCGATGAGGGACCAAAAGTACTGGAGTACAATGTTCGTTTTGGTGACCCGGAAACTCAGGTGCTTCTTCCCTTGATCGACTCGGATTTTGGTGATTTAGCCGATGCAATAATACAGGAAAAGTTAGAGGAGTTTCCACTTATCATATCGGACAATTCGGCAGTGGGGGTAGTTATAGCAAGCGGGGGGTATCCGGGAAAATATAAAAAAAATATTCCTGTTAAAAACATTCCCAGGTGTAACGAGAAAGAACTTCTATTATTTCACGCATCTACCATAAAAGATAATAACAACAGGTTGCTTACAAACGGAGGACGCTGTTTTACCGTGGTGGGCTTAAGCAAAGATTTGCTTCATGCCAGTGCAATTGCCTATGAAGCAGCCCCCAGAGTAGTATTTGATTCTGCTTGGTACAGAAATGACATTGGTATTAAGTTTTTCTATTAGAGGCTAGCGTTTATACTATGTAAGGTCGAGATTTTGTTTTTTTCACCAAAACTTTTAAACGCGAAAAAACAAAATCTACCTTAGCTCATAGCACATCGCAATCTACCTTTAGTTGCAATCGTAGATTGCGATATGAAAGATATCTTTTTTTAATAGGTTCGGAATAGGATAAAGATAAGATAGAGGCCGGTACCCGTTTGGCAGAGGAAAGGGGCTTTGTTTTAGAGCCTCATGTGTATTCGGCCCACAGGAATCTTCCCAGGCTACTCCAATTTTTAAAGGAAGAGGGGAATAGCTGCCGTGTAATTATAGCAGCGGCAGGTCTATCCGCAGCCATGCCGGGGGTAGTTGCCTACAGGGTAAGTTTTCCTGTAATCGGTATTCTCATTGTAAGCGGAGAACTCAACGGAGTTGATGCTCTCCTCTCAATTCTTCAGCTTCCTAAGGATATTCCTGTGGCAACCATGGGTATCGG
This sequence comes from Spirochaetota bacterium, assembly GCA_003645645.1. Lineage (GTDB taxonomy): Bacteria > Spirochaetota > Spirochaetia > SPDA01 > B32-G16 > B32-G16. The sequence continues at coordinate 13,446 of QNBH01000033.1, forward strand.
GAAACAGGGTGTATTAAATGCAGTGTATCTGGCAGAATGGATAATCAGGAGAAGCACTGGTGCTGACGACGAACTTCGTACATGAGAATTCCTGCTGCTACGGATACATTAAACGAATCTATATGCCCACATGCGGGGATCTTCACCAGATAATCGCAGGACTCCCTTACAAGACGACTCAAACCTCCTCCTTCACTCCCCATAACTATAGCTACCTTACCTTTAAAATCCATGTTCCAAATATTTTCCCCTGAAACATCCGCACCGTATACCCAGAAACCACTCGATTTAAGAAGCTCTATACACATATTCAAGTTTGTGTTTACCGAAATCGGGACATATTGATCCGCTCCAGAAGAGGCCTTAGCCACTGCCTGAGAGAACCCAACAGCCCTTCTGGTTCTTATGATTACCAGGTCCACGTAAAATTGATCGGCAGAACGAAGTATAGAACCGTAATTCTGTGGATCTGTAATACCGTCGAGAAGCAAGATCAGTGCCTTTTCTTTTTGAAAATATTTTAGAAAGTTTTTTAGGCTTATGTTGCCTCTTTGATCTCCCTCCTCGACGATCAGCAGTACACCTCTGTGTTCTTTATTTTTGGATATTCTATCGAGTTCTTCGGAAGAGGTTTTCTTAAGGGGAATGCCCGTTTTTTTTGATAAAAAGAGAAGCCTTTCAATACGGCCTCCTCTTCGTGAAAAAAGAAGCCTGCCTTTAAACTTTCCGGCTTTAAGATACTCTTCTATTGCATTGTATCCGGTGATACAAAACATTCAATCTTTACCAAACTCATGTTTGTAATCTATCTCACCATCAAAGTCTTTATCCTGCTCGTAGCTTTCTATATAAATACCTTTATCAATATATACCCACAGGTCTATCTTTCCGTCAAAGTTGGTGTCTATCTCCCTTCTCTTAAGAACACCTTCTATATAATAATAAAAATCATCCATTACTCCATCGTAGTTAAAATCAATTTCCTCGTAAATCTTTTTCCCTTGTTCATTTATTTTAACCAAATAATCTACCTTGCCATTGGAGTTTCTATCAATTCTTAATATGGTATCTCCGTTCTCTTTCTTCTCTACCCATTGATCGGATTTTCCGTCTCCATTTGTATCGGAAGCAACACCAGAAGTAGAAAAAGCCGATAAGGGCAGAATAACAAGTAGAAGGCAAAACAATGCTTTCATAATAGTTACTCCTTAATCTCTACCACTATCGGCCGTAAGAAGGAAAAAACTTTACTTTTTTTGAATTTTCTAACGTCTCAGTGTAATTCGGAGGTAGCAATTGGTTTGGGATGTATCTCCTCTCCCTGTATCTCTGATAATTCACGAAGTAAATCCTTAGCCCTGGAGGTGAGTTTTGAAGGTACCTGCACAAAGACCTTTATATATAAATCTCCTTTCTTGAAAGGATTATGAAGAAAGGGAACTCCCTCCCCCTTTATTCTGAAGGTTTTACCATTTTGTGTCCCCGGCGGAATTTTAAGCTTTATCTTCTTATCATCCAGGGTCGTTACATAGACTTCTCCTCCCAGTGCAGCCTGAGTTATGGAGATGGGAATAATACAGTAGAGATCGTTACCTTCTCTCTGGAAATATTCGTGAGGTTTTACTGTTATATATACGTAGAGATCACCTGCTGGACCGCCGTTGGGGCCGACGTCTCCCTGGTTAGGTATACTTATTCTCTTCCCGCTCTCTATGCCTGAAGGGATAGTTACTTTTATTCTCTGCTGTTTTTCAACAATCCCCATTCCTCTGCATGCAGTACAGGGTTGATCTATCACATACCCCTCTCCATGACAAGTAGGGCATGTGGATGCTATTGAGAAAAAGCCTGAGCTTCTCCTGACCTGACCACTTCCTCCACAGGTGTAGCATGCCTTTTTACCACTCCCCGATTCGGCACCTGTTCCATGACATTTTGAACAGGCCTGGCGTCTTGCATAGGATATTTCCTCTTTTGTGCCGTACACAGCATCTTTAAAAGATATTTCAAGATTGTAACGTAGATCGGCTCCACGTCTTACAGAAGCATCCCGACGGGCACTACGAGTACGCCCTCCGCCAAAAAAAGAATCGAAAATTCCGGAAAAATCCCCGAAAATATCTTCAAAATCTCTGAATACCGAAGAGAAATCGCGGGCTCCCCCGGCGCCTTCTGCCATTCCTTCGACTCCAGCAAAACCAAACTGATCGTAGGCTTGCCTTTTTTTATCGTCTATTAAAACATCGTACGCTTCGGTAGCCTCTTTAAATTTCTCCTCGGCCTCTTTATTTCCGGCATTTCGATCCGGATGATACTTGATTGCCAGTCTTCTGTATGCCTTTTTTATTTCATCCTTGGAAGCTCCTCTTGGAACTCCCAATACCTCGTAATAATCTCTCTTCGCCACACCTGCAACTCTCATCCTTTATCAATCTTTATTTTTCCTCTTCATCATCCACCACTTCGTAATCAACATCTTCTACATTTCCTCTTTCAGCTTTTCCGGCATCCGCATTGCTTTTATTTTCGCTCTGTGCTTCTGATGCTCCTTGCGAACCCGCACCACCGGCTCCTTGCTGACCTGCCTGTGCTCCTGCGTACTTATACACCTCTTCTGCGAGCTTATAGGAGGCCTGTTTCAACGCTTCTATTTTGGATCTAATTTCCTGAACATTGCCGGAATCCATTACGCTCTTCAAATCTGAGATAGCATTCCTGATTTTCTCCCTATCCTGCTCTGAGATCTTATCACCGTAACTATTCAAAGATTTCTCCGTGGTATAAATCATGCTATCTGCTTCGTTCCTTGCTTCTGCCTTCTCTCTCTCTTCCCGGTCTTCCTTCGCATGTGCTTCGGCCTCTTTTACCATTCTATTGATTTCTTCTTCAGAGAGACCAGATGAAGACTCGATTCTTATCTTCTGTTCCTTTCCTGTTCCGAGATCCTTGGCAGATACATGAACTATACCGTTGGCATCTATATCGAAGGTTACCTCAATCTGTGGAACACCCCTGGGAGCAGGAGGAATTCCCACAAGATCGAACCGCCCCAGAGTGCGGTTCTGGACCGCCATTTCACGCTCTCCCTGAAGCACGTGAATGGAAACTGCGGTTTGATTATCCGCTGCTGTTGAGAATATCTGGCTTTTCCTTGTGGGGATGGTGGTATTTCTCTCGATGAGCTTGGTAAACACACCACCCAGAGTCTCAATTCCCAGTGACAACGGCGTTACATCCAGGAGAAGCACATCCTTTACATCACCACCGAGAATACCCCCCTGAATGGCTGCACCCATGGCCACAACCTCATCGGGGTTTACACCTTTATGGGGCTCTTTTCCGAAGATATCCTTTACTATCCTCTGAACGGCAGGCATTCTTGTTGCACCACCGACCAGAATTACCTCATTAATATCCGATGCACTAAGCCCCGCATCTTTCAAAGCGTTCTGACAGGGACCTCTCGTTTTCTCGACCAGATCCTCTACCATTTGCTCTAACCTGGCCCTGGTAAGTGTATACTGAAGGTGTTTTGGACCTGAAGCATCGGCAGTAATAAAGGGAAGATTTATATCTGTGGTCTGGGCACTGGAGAGCTCTATCTTGGCCCTTTCGGCAGCCTCTTTTAAGCGCTGAAGTGCCATCCTATCCTGGCTTAAATCGATGCCGTAATCGTTTTTAAAATTACTTACCAGCCAGTCAATTATTCGCTGATCGAAGTTATCTCCACCAAGATGGGTATCTCCATTTGTAGACTTAACCTCAAAAACACCATCTCCCAACTCGAGTATGGAGATATCGAATGTGCCTCCTCCCAGATCGAATACGGCTATTTTCTCTTCTTTCTGATCTTTTCCCAGGCCATAGGCCAGAGAAGCTGCAGTCGGCTCATTTACGATCCTCTTAACGTCCAGACCGGCTATTCTACCGGCATCCTTGGTAGCCTGCCTCTGAGAATCATTAAAATAGGCGGGTACCGTTATGACAGCCTCTTTAACCTCTTCTCCCAGATAATCTTCTGCAGTTTTCTTCATTTTCTGGAGTATGGCGGCCGATATCTCCGGCGGCGAGTATTCCTTACCCTGCACCGCAACTCTTACATCACCGTTTGGCCCTTCTTTAACCTCGTAAGGCACCATACGTATCTCTGCAGGTACTTCGTTATAACGCCTACCCATGAAACGCTTGATGGAGTAGATGGTATTTTCCGGATTGGTAATCATCTGGTTCTTTGCAGGTTGGCCCACCAGACGTTCTCCCTTGGATGTGAAAGCCACTATTGAAGGAGTTGTGCGTTGTCCCTCAGAGTTCTGAATGACTTTTGGCTCTCCTCCTTCCATAACAGCCACACAGGAGTTGGTTGTTCCAAGATCTATTCCGATTATCCTGCCCATTATTCTTCTCCTCCGTTTACATTTTCGTTAATATTGTTGGAAGAACTCCCTTTCTTTACCGGTACCGATACCTTAACTTTTGCGTGCCGCAGTACTCGATCGTGTAACTTATAACCCTTCTGGTAGTCTTCCAGAACAATAGAGTTCTCGTTATCCTCTCTCTCTTCGGTATTTATAGCCTCGTGCATTTCGGGATCGAAAACCTCGCCGGTTGACTCAAACCGCTTTAATCCCCACTTACGCTCAAGCATAGAGGTAAATTGCTTTTCTATAAGCTCGATGCCTTTGTAAAAGGACTCAAAATCCTTCGAATCCTCTGCAGAGTTTATTGCTCTTTCGAAATCATCTATTATGGGGATTAGATCCTCTAATAACCGCGAGTTGGCATACCGAATTGCCTCTTCCTTTTCACGGAACATTCTTTTTCTGAAATTCTCAAAATCCGCCTGTTTTCTAAGATACATATCTTTTAGCTCGCTGTTTTCTTTTTCAAGCTCTTCTATCTTTTTCTCAAGCTCTTTTATTTTATCCTCTTCTCTGCTCTCCTCTTTTTGTTCTTCTTTCTGAGCCTCTTTCTCCTCATCCGACTCTATCTCTTCTATCTCTCCTTTCTGGTGATTTTCTCCGGCGGTTTCGATCTCTTTTACCTTTTCTTTTCTTGCCATGATTACCTCTGCATGTTTTTAACTTTAGTTTTTCTGATTCTTGTAAAGTAAAATACTAATTGATTTTACTAACCGTCAAGCTTTTTAAAAATAGATTGTAAAATGCCTTCTTGCGCAGAGTTACGGTATTTTTCAAACTCCTGTCGTCTGGAGGGGTACCATCTCAATGCCCTTAAAGTAAAAGAGGTATATAGAACTTGCAAGAAAAAGTAAATACATTGAGAGTAAAACTACTCCCTTCCACTTGTGAAGTTTGTAGCCTATTCTTGCGAACAACAGCATCGTTAAGACAATTACTATCATTGTCGGAAAAGCGAAAAACACTACACTCTTCTCTACCGTAATTGGATTTGCAAGGGAAGCAGCCCCGACTATCCACAGTATATTCAATATATCTGCTCCAATTATATCACCCAATGCAAGATCTCCGTGCCCTTTCCTGGATGCAACATAGCAAGTTGCGATTTCAGGCAGAGAAGTGCCCAGTGCAATCATGGTGAGTCCAATGACTGATTCTGGAACTCCAAACTCTCTGGCAAGATTTGTAGAAGAATTGATGAGAAGCTCACTCCCTATGAGTAATCCAGCCACCCCTGCAAGGAACCGAAGAACCTGAAGTGCAGTCTTTCCGGGTTTTATGTGCTCTTTCAATTCCTGCCCTATTTCTTCTTTTTTTCTTCTATTTCGATGCTTTTGTTCGTTTATTACTACTGCTGTTAGATAACCAATCAGAAGGATAATAAGAAAAGCTCCCTCTACCCTCCCTATTGTACCATTTAGAGAAAACAGAAAAGCTATGACATCTATAGATATCAGGAAAATTCCCGCACTTTTTAATATTCTTGAATCCACAATAATGACGGTAGGAGCAACAAGAATGCCGAGAGCCAGAGCAAAGGCATCATCCGCAATAACTGAGCCGATTGCATTACCCAATGCTATCTCCGGATGTCCTTGAATTGCTGCCAGAACCGATACGGTGAACTCAGGAGAAGTGGTAGCAAAGGCCACCAGAACAATACCAATGATCATCTTGGGAACGCCGAGTCTCTCGGCTATTGCCGTAGCGCCATCTACCAGAAAATCGGCGCTCTTTGCAAGGATAAAGAAGCTCACTCCCATTACAAGAGAATTGAGAAACACATTCGGAGGCAGAATATTCATGAACCACTTTCTACATTAATCAGGGTTTAATTGCAAGGGTTAAGGCTGCTTGCAGTATCCGGATTACTTCGACGTATTAACTGTTAGAAACCTGCGGTTTATCAACTCTGAAGCTCTAAAAACAGCATTTTGAACAACACAAGTCAAGCCTGGGCGTATTTCAGGAGGAATGTTTTTTGCCTGACAGCATAAAATGATAACTTCTACTCCACAGTTATCTTTAAGTTTCTTTAACATATTTGTGGTAGGCCCCTGGTGAAATGAAAAGTCATCAATCTTCTTTCCAATAAGGTCATCCGGAGGAACTTCAAACAACTCACCTGGTATTCTTCCCTTGCAAACAACTGCATCAATAATGACAATACATCGCGGTTTCCTCTCACTCAGTAAAATATCAAAAATAAAATCTCTGCTACTTAGCCCAAGGTTAACTACGCCAACATCAGGTGGTATCTGGTAGTTTTCTGTAATATGGTCGGCTACGGCAGGTCCAAACCCGTCATCACCAAAGAATATATTTCCACATCCGAGAATAAGTATCTATTTATTGATGTAGTCTGTTATATAGCTCACAGTATAACAATAAATAGAGGGGGGGAACTCCCCCTCTCGCCTCTCTCAGCAGTTCTGTAAAACATCCAGAGGTTCGCCCGAAGGAGATGACGTTCTCATCGGTCTCATAATCGTGAATAAGTGTGCCTCTTGGCGCCTCCACATGTGCTACACCCCGGGCTCTCCGAAGCTGTACGGGTATTCTGGTCTCTTTACTGGTAATCTCCTTATCGTTCAGTAGTTCCACAGCATGCTCTGCATGATAGAGAAGCTCAATCAATTGAGCCCCGTTGTAAAGTTGTGGGGGCTGTGCAGGTCTACCGAAATTTTTTTAGGAACTCTTCAAGTTCTTTCCGAGCAAGAGGTGTAGGCATTTTATCGGCAACATTAATCCGTGCAAGAGAGTTTTTTCTGTACACTCCCCTGGGGGCATCTAAATCCATGGGAAACCCTTCTCCCCAGCTCTTTGCAAAGGGAAATTTCAGGTAAGATCAGTCGAGTACTTTTTCTTCTATATAGTCGGTATACTTTTCTACAGGAAAATCTATATAACTTCCATCCGGCTTCATGAGTCTGATCAAACCCTGATAACAGTTAAATCCTCCTTCGTCATCTACCGTACCCATAAAACCGGTGTTTATTACTCCTACGGTTTTTACAACATCCAGGTATTTAGGGAAAATTTCTTCTTTAGCCCATTTTATTGCAAACTTTGCAAACTCAAGCATCTCCTCTGCCATCGGCAGCAGCTTCTGCCGCTCCCCTTCCGTCATAGGTTTTGAGTAGCCTCCGGTAACGGCGGTTACGGGATGAATCGATTTTCCTGAAGCGATGTGAAGCATCCGCCCTCCAAGATGTCTGGCATGAACTACTTTTTTGCCTATTTCCGGATTGGCTTTAGCAATACCTATGACGTTTCTGACTGAGGGGTCTGCATCGGGCCCCATAACAAAATCTGCCCCTGCAAGGAAAAAGAAGTGAAGAATGTGTTCCTCACAGTATGCAATACTGTTACATAGATCTCTCAATTTTGTACCTGCAGGAGGGGAGTTACTCCGAATACTGCATCGCATGCCTTTGCCGAAGCCAGATGAAGCGACCATGGGCAGACACCGCAGATTGAGGTGGTAATCCTCGGCATCTCCTCTACCGGTCTACCAACACAGAACTTTTCAAAACCCCTCAATTCTGTTATCTGGACGTAAGTTTCCTCTACATCTCCGCTGTCATTTAACTGAATATTGACCTTTGCATGTCCCTCAAGCCTGCTTACAGGTTCTATGGTAATGGTTTTTGCTGACATTTCTTATCTCCTCCTTTGATACTAATTTTATCAAGCTCTTCGCTGGGGAAGAGGCCTCAACCTGCCTTCCGGACCTATATACCTGCTAAGCATTGCCCTGCGGTCTGTAACCTGTTTGGCATCCAGACCGATGGAGGATATGGCACTCATCATATCCACCATGGGATTCGAGCCTTCCTTCACAAGTCCAAAACAGCCCCTGCAGTTCATATACCCCTTGATGCACCGTGGAACTTTCTCTTCTCCTTCTTCTATAGTGATTCCTGCGCAATTGTCCATCAAAACAGGCATGTGAACAAAATCGAGATGGGGAAGCAGATCGAGAAGCTCGTCCCCGATATCAAGAATACTAATCTCACATCCTCCGCAGATGTTAAGCCACTCTTCTGCTACTTTTACAGCCATACATCACTCCTCCTTAAAGCAGAATTAATAGTCTCAACCCCATTAAAGGGTGAGTCCACTAAAGAATCATTCGGTCGATACCCCTGAAGCTTCCCTGCGGGTAAACAGATAATACTTGCCGTCATTCTCCAGGTGCATCACTTCTATGCCTCTTTCTCTGTATGCCGAAGCTTTCTCCTCCATCTCACCCCTCTGTTGATAGGAGTTTCCATCCCACATATACTTTTTCCCGTTAAACAATCGTGCTATTTCCATAAGAACTATCCTCCATAGGGGCTTGGGCCTA
>QNBH01000034.1 GCA_003645645.1 Spirochaetota bacterium
AGAGCTGCCTTAAAGTCTCCGGGCAGTATGTGCTTCTCGAAGAAATCCTTTAGGCTTACAACCTTGATATCTGCAAAAATACCCACCTGGAAGAGATGCCACTTTATACGTTTGGCCGTCTCTTCGAATATTATATCCCCTCCGGGTATAAGCAGGGGTATTGTAAGCTCCTCCCCGTCTTTCTCACGGATCAAGTCTCCGTCTGTATCCTTCCATCCTGCATTATCGAGAATGGTCATGGATTTTTCCGGCCTGTACTGCTGGGCTGTTACACCGGGGTTGTAGGGCCAGGTACCGGGCATAAAGGGCCCTGTGGTGGGTACTCCATGACCATGGAGTACTATTTCTACCAGGTCTTCCCTGTCTATGGCGTAATCTATTGCAATACGCATCTCTCTATTTTTAAAAAGATGATCATCAATGTTAAAAAGTAGAGTATAGTAAAAAACACTTGAATAATTTTGTACGATAAACCCGGGATCATCACTTATAAACCTGTAATCCTCCCAGGAGACATCGCCAAAAAGGTGGATCTCTCCCCTCAACAGGGCTACCCAGGCACTCTCCCTTGAAGGATAGACCTTTACCACAACCCGGTCGATGTAGGGTCTGCCCTCGAAGTATCTCTCGTTTGCCCTTAAGACTATTACACCCTTCTCCCTGGAGTCGAAGATAAAGGGGCCTGTCCCAACGGGAAACTCCCCGAAACTCCTGTGGGATGTACCCAGTATCCTGAAATTCCGAGCTGGCAGTATCTCCATGTTAGTTAAGTATGGGAAGGAGGCGTATGGGCTTTTAAGTTTGAATACCACGGTGTACCTTCCTTCGGCTTCCACAGACTCTATTATTGCAAGATATGAAGCCTTGGGGGATTTTAGCTTCGGATTCCTTATGGCGTTGTAGGTAAATACCACATCCTCTGCTGTAAGCTCAGTGCCGTCGTGGAATAGCACCCCATTTTTAAGGTTAAACCGCCATGTAAGCCCGTCTCCGGAGACGCTCCACGATTCCGCCAGGTCTCCCACAGGCTCCATGCGCTCGTTTACCCTGGTAAGGCTGTTAAAAACGAGCTCCCAAACAATTGTGGCAGAGGTATCCTGGGAGATTACGGGGTTTAAGGTCTCGGGCTCATCTATGGTGGCCAGATTTAGAGTGCCCCCGTAGGAGGGGTTATCCGAATGCAGGGGTGAGACCGTAAAGAAAGTAAGCAGGCAAGGGAGCAGAAGATGCAGCACCCGGGCGTAGCCCCGGCTGTATATGCGTGTTTTTACAGTGATTGTACCGGCTAATAACTCTATCATCTTTCTCTGGAAACCTAACATAATTTCCGCAATTTGTCGTCAGGCAGAAAAAAAATTCCAAACATTTTAAGTGCCGCTGCGGGGAAGAGGGGCATCCACCGTGCGGGGAAGAGGGGTATCCGTCGAGCGGGGTAAAGGGGCCTCCGGCGGAGGGGGAGCCTGCAACAGGCGAGGAGCCTCCCCATTCTCTCAAGGCACAGCCGGCGGTCGAAATAACCCGCCGAGTGCTTTTTCGAGCTGCAGCCGGGGCGTGCCTGCATCACTCCCCGAACGCTTTCTTAAGGGTTTCCGAAAGCGACTCCACCTCAAGAGGCTTGGTAATCCATCCATTTAGTCCGCAGGATTCCACCCCTCTCTCCTCCGTCCCCAGGGGGTAGCCGCTCATGCCCACGACCTTTATATGGGGAAGCTTATTTTTTATTATCCCGGCAAGATCATCCCCTCTCATATCGGGCATAACCATATCGGTTAAAACAAGTTCTATCTCGTCACCAAGCCTGTCAATTTTTTCCAGAGCCTGCCTTCCGCTGCTTGCGGTAACTATTCTGTACCCCAGTTGAGCAAGCATAAGGCTTACTACCTTGAGCACGGACTCTTCATCTTCCACCACAAGAATCTTCCTGCCCGGAGCACGCTTAAGGATGTGCTCCCCCTCATCTCTCTTCTCCTCTTCTTCGATCATGGGAAGATAGATGAAAAATGTCGTACCTTCGCCCTCCCTGCTTTTCACATCGATATATCCGTTGTGCTGTTTAACGATTCCGTAAACCTGGGAGAGACCAAGCCCTGTCCCCTTGCCCACATCTTTTGTTGTAAAAAAGGGATCAAAAATATATGGAAGCTGTTCTTCGGGTATTCCGTAACCTGTATCCCTTACAGTAAGAATCACCCATGCGCCTGAACCCATACCGGGAAAAGGCACCTCTTCGCTGTCAAGAAAATCGATCCTGGATAGTTCGATGGTGATGGTTCCCCCCTCCGGCATTGCATCCCTGGCGTTTACCGCAAGGTTGGTTATAACCTGCTGGAGATGTGTTGGATTCGATCGTACGGGAGCATGGTCTATTTTGATTTTAAGTTCGATTTTAATATTTTCAGGGATGGTTCGTTCAAGAAGGCATCCGGTCTGCTTGATAAGTTGAACAACGTCCTGAACCGAGAACTCCACAATAGACTTTCTGCTAAAGTCGAGTATCTGCCTTATAAGATCTGCAGCTCGCATCCCCTGTTCTTCGATTGTTTTAAGATGTTCCCTCGCATATTGAGGTATATCCTCTTCCATGCACAAATACTGCGATACTCCGATCATTGCCGTAAGTATATTGTTGAAGTCATGAGCTATGCCTGCGGCAAGCCTGCCAACGGATGCCAGGAGCTCCTGCTGATGGATATGCTCGTCTATCTCATGTTCCCTGGTTGCATCTCTTAATACCATTATCCATCCCTCTTCTTCGGCCCTGTGCTTAAAAGAGAGAGAGGATATCTCGAATATCCGACGCTCGGGTTCCTTTATCTCTATGGTGTGCCACTCATTCTGTCCGGGAGGTGGTTCAAGCAGCCGGTCTATTGAAACCTTCCCGAGATATTCGATTCTCTCTTTTACATTTTTTACACCCAGAACCCCAAGAAATTCTCTACCCTTCGGATTTGTAAGCACGACCTCTCTGTTTTTATTGAGAAGAAGAACCCCTTCCGGCAAACACTCCACTACTCTCTCGAGTCTGTTTTGCTCGCTCTGCACCAGTGCATGGATTCGCCTGATCGATATGGCAACCTGGTCAGCCACCGTTGAGAGCACCTTGATATGATTCTCGTCGAAGGCATCGGCCTTTTCCGCCCCCATAAGAAGAAAACCGATAGTACTGAGATCTTCCACACTTTTTACAGGCTCAAGAATTATCGATCCAAGATTTACCACAGGTTTTAACTTTTTCCCGGCACTCTTTGTGGGGATTCTTTTCTGCTCTACTTTTCCCTGCGGGAGTGGTGAGATTCCAGCCTTCTCGAACTCACTCAATACCAGAGCACGAATCCTGTTAACCGCTTTCTCTGAAATGGGATGTGAGAAATAAACGTTCATGTTAAGGCCGCCTTCGGTTTTGAAGGCCATTACTACCGCAGTGCAATTTATCACACGAGAGAGGTATTCCGCAGTGGTTTGAAGCATCTCGCTGTAGCTTAAATTATAATCGAGCTGCTGGCTAAGCTCGTAAAGAACCTCAAGCTCATAGGTTCTTCTGCGCACCTTCTCTTCAAGTAAGGAGTTTAGCTTCTTAAGCGCTTCCTCGTAATGCCATGCTTCTACCGCTGCCGCAAATGGAGCTTTAAGATTTTCGAGCACCAGACGTTCCCATTCTGAAAAACCATATTTTTTCGTACTGTAAAAAATAAGAACCGCCTTAAACTCATCCTTTTTGACCAGGGGCAAAACCAGAGAAGAGAAACATCCATTTTTTGCCCTGATATCATCACCCCAGAAGCTGCTTTGGCTTGTATCGGGAATGTAAAGGCTTATTCCTGTACGTTCAACTTCGGCGGTATAGCTTTTTTCCGTTGGGATTCTTCTTTGCCTTTTGCCTCTGTAAAGCCGTTTAAAAATTGGAGAAAAAACCTTTTTTGATTCCGGCCGGATCCACTCCTTGCCCCTTCTGTATCCCCTTAAGCCCTTCTCCCATATCAGAAACTCAGCAGCATCTAAAGCTCTAATATCATCGGCCAGATAGGCGAAACTGCTGATTATGGAGTCTCCGGGTCTCCTTCTTGCGATAACACGATGAACTCTGGAGAGAATATTCTCCGTACTTACCGCAAACATAAAATCTGTAATATCAGTAGTAATCCCCCTTAAATATGGTCTTTTTTTCCCCTCCTCACGAGACAGAGTCTCCTGAAGCCAAAGAACTCTACCATTGGGGTGGAAGTACCTGTATGTATAAAGACGCGTTATCCCTGCCTTTGTAACCATTTTGGCGGCATCGAGTATCTTCTTTCGATCATCGGGGTGAATGCAGTCTTTCCAGGGCTTCTTACTCTCTGAAAATGCCTTAACCGGAAAACCCAGAATCTCCATTGCAGGGCCATGTAACTCTATAACGGCCGGTAATTCCTGAGGAATCCGGTCTCCTCCGTCTTCCGATACAGGAACACGCCAGACCAGAGTATGGGACATGGAAAGACCATCTTCCAGAAAACGCTCCATTAGTCCGCATTTCCTTGCCTCCGTGATGAGATAATTGAGGAGTCTTTTCTTTGACAACAACCCTTTAAGTTTATCATCCTTAAAAACGAGTCCAAACTCTGCGCTTTCTGAATCGAGCTTAAAAGCTGCATCTGCAGGATCAATGGAAATATCGAAACTGGGTACTTCTTCAGAGGGAAGGTCGATGAGTAAACGGGTAGAAGGATAAGCCACTACATTCCTGGGAAAAATGAGCTTCCATTTACCTTCTGTTTTTAGTGCAACCGGCCGCCCCTGCTGAAATATATGATCGACATCTGATAGAGTGTTTCTTTCTGTACCAATAAACACAGGATCCAGTAAACAAGTTATCAGGCCGGAGGTTCCCATTAGTTTCTCCTAAAAACTGCTTTCAAACTCCTCATGCACCGTAATTTCTATACCGATTTCAACCCGAAGGGAATCCGTTTCGTCCATTATTTTTTCAGCAATGTTGATGACTTTCTCCAGAAGTTTTTTTTCAGGCAGTTTTTTCAGGTTAGATTCACGCATGAGGACAGACTCTATTACCGGGTGCTCAACCTTTATCATTTTGAACATACCGGGACTCATTACCTCGAAGGCACGTTGTACAGCATTTGAACCGATCATCGACCTCCTTCCCACGACCAGCGCATCTCTGATCGGAGGCAGGTAAAACGGTGAGAATCTCATGTTTAGTTTTACATGTTGATGGATGTATTCCTCCCGGTCATTTTCCGTGCTTACCTCTTTTTTCATCTGGAGAAGCCCCCCTGAGCAACGATGCTATTATTAAATATTTTATTGTATATTAAAATACGATCTTGTTTCAACATTGATTCTTAAGAGTTTAAGAAAAATTAGCAACCCCGGTATACATAAAAAAAGCCCTGCCATTAATGACAGGGCTCTCTTTTAACTCAAGATGTTTAATATTCCGGTACTATCTCTCACTCCATGCAGGCATGGGATACTGTAGAGGATTCAACGAAGGCCATACAACCTTAAATTCCTGATCCTGTACCTGTATTACAGGATGCTCCCATTTTACGTTCTGTCCTTTTTCATTAAACTTGATGCCCGGCCATACTGCAAGTTCCACATCCATAGCAAGAAGCGCTTCTCTTACTTTATTAGTATCCAGGGTGCCTGCCTCCTCAATAGCCAGTTGCAGGACAACTCCAGCAGCAGTACCGCTGGAAGCGTGGTAATCCGGTTCCTTTCCGTGCATCTCTTTAAACATCTCTACATAGTCCTGGGTGGTGCCGAATACGGGTCCCGTATCCTCAAGGGTAGGAAGCCACCATTCGCCTTCCACGTTATAATTTGCATCTGCTCCGAGAGATTCGATAAACTCGGGCAGCATGACCCCTACGGAATGCCCCATCAGCTTGACATTGAGCCCTACCTGCCTGGCCTGACGGACCACCATGAGTGCATCCTTGGTATACCCTGCGTTCAGTAGAATATCGGGGTTCCTCTCTTTTACCATAGTAAGAAGCGATGTAACATCGGTAGCTTCTGCAGGGTACTTTTCATAGAGTACTACATCCAAACCCAGTTCCTCTGCTCTATCCCTTGCTCCCTCCGCACAGCTTATGGGGAAGAGGTCGTTTGCAACGATTATTGCAACGGTTTTCGGTTTAGGAAAAAGGTCGAGCTCGGAAACCATATCCAGGATTGGCTGCATCAGAGTAGGTGCCGGGGGAAGTATCGAAAACACGTACTTGTATCCCCTCTCATAGACCTGGGTTGCATTGGCTTCCGGTGCTATCGTAATAACTCCGTATTTCTCCCCTATGGCGGTAGTTGCAAAAGTGATTCCGCTGGAGAAAGGACCGAAGAGGAAATGGACCTTATCTTCGGTTATAAGCTTCTCTGTAAGCTTGGCACCTGTTCCCGAATCGCTCTTATCATCGTAGAAGATGACCTTTACACTGTAATTTTCGCCTCCAACGTTGATTCCGCCCTGTTCGTTTACATATTTCTCCCACACTTCTACCCCTTGTTTTACCATCTTTCCTTCAGGGGCTACTCTTCCAGTGAGAGAAACGGCGCAACCGATGCGTATTACCTTCTCTTCTGCTGCTTTTTCTTTGGTGCCCTCGGAAAAGGCAGTGGTTAACAGAGTAAAGGTAATTAGAACGAAAAACGTAAATTTTAGAAAACTTTTCATTTTTACCTCCTTATGCTATTTATATTCGAGATTTTGTTTTTTTACCTAAATTTTTATACGCAAAAAAACAAAATCAACCTTAGGCAATAGGACATCGCAATAAACATTAAGTTGCGATCATAGATTGCGATATATAATTAAAAATGAAATGACTTCTCGTCTCTTGAAACTATTTTAATATATTTAATTAGCCGGTGTCAATAAAATGGTTCAGGAATTGAGTCTTTTTAGTTCCATATATTGAGAATGTTTCTCAAATAGGCTAATATCATTGCAGTTGATATTTTAAAGTATCGTCGATATAATCAGCCATACTGCGGGTAAGACACGGATTTCGGAGACGCTCCTGCGGGCAACAGGCAAAGTTGGAGAAGTACGGCTGCTCTATTTAAAAACGAGGAGGAACGGGAATGATATTTGAAATTGCTTTAAACGGTCTTATGCTGGGCGGGCTTTACACCTTAATGGGAGCGGGGTTCTCACTCCAATGGGGTATCAGCGGTATAATAAACCTAGCCTATGGCGGCATGACCGTCCTGGGGGCTTTTGTAGCGTTTTCCCTGTTCAGGCTCGTCTCCGTTCAACCTCTGGTAAGCTGTATTCCTGCTGCAATCATTATGTTTTCTCTGGGATGGGCCATTTACAAGTTCTTCCTCCGTCCCACAATTCGCCGCGGCACCTTTTTCGTTACCCTCATAATGACCTTCGCCATAGAGCTTGTTCTTGAAAACTTCATGCTTTATGTATGGGCTTCCGATTACCGTATCATAACCAGCCCCTACTCAGGAATATCCGTGCAGATACTCCATGCAGAAGTACCACTCATAAAACTTATAATGTTTGCAATTAGCATCGCCTGTGTCTATCTGGTTCATCTTTTCATGTCCAAAACAAAACCCGGTAAGGCGATTCAGGCTTCCGCCCTGAACCCCCAGGGTGCTCGGGTGGTGGGGATCGATGTGGAGAAGATGTACGCTATTAACTTCGGAATAGGTGCAGCCATTGGCGCGGTGGCTGGTGCCCTCATGTCCAACATTACCTCCTTTTCTGTGGTGCTTACCGGAAGCCTGGTAGGGAAGGTGTTCGTTATTGCTGTGCTGGGCGGCCTGGGTAATATATGGGGCGCTGCGTTGGGAGGTATAACCCTTGGGCTGGTAGAATCTTACGGAACAATCACAATTGGCTCTGAGTACAACGAAGCAATCGGGCTTGTTGTTATGGTACTTGTGCTGGTTCTAAGACCGAGGGGTCTCATCGGACGAAAGTACTGGGATGTCTAAAAAGGGGGAGAAAATGCTAAGGCAATTATTCGAAAATAAAAAGATAAGAATTATTGGGATCTCTGCAATTGTACTGTTTCTGATGGGCATACCTTGGTTGATTACCGGATACTGGGTGCGATTACTCACCTCAATTTTTATGTACGCCACTCTTTCCAAAGCCATCGACTTGATGATCGGTTATCTGGGGTATGTGCCCTTCGGCAATGTGGTTTTCTTCGGTCTTGGAGCCTACACAACCGGAATCGCCATGTCTCACGGTATTCCCTTTCCTCTGGCAATGGTGATGGGTGCTTTAATAAGTATAATGGTATGCATCTTTATAGGAGTACCCGTATTGAGATTGAGAGGCCACTACTTTGCAGTTGCCACTGTGGGCTTAAACGGTGCCATCATGGCTATTGCTCTCAACGCCACAGCACTTACCGGAGGTGCAATGGGTTTAACTTTTCCGGTCCTGCCCGCTCCACCTGAGATCATCTACAGGTACTTCTACTACATGATGTTCGCATTGATGGTAGCGGCGATTATTGTAAGCATTATAATAGTAAAAAGTCGTTTCGGCTATGCTGTAAGAAGCATAAAGGCAAACGAAGAGGCGGCCAGGGCGCTGGGCATCAATACAACGGTTACAAAAACGGCCATATGGATAATAAGTGCAATAATAACAAGCATCGCAGGAGCGATTTACGGGTTCTGGATGTCTTACATAAGCACAATGGATGTATTTAACATAATGATCGGGGTTACCTGCATTCTTATGACTCTTCTGGGCGGAGCAGGCACCATAATCGGACCTATACTTGGAGCTTTAATATTCCAGTTTCTCTCGGAGATGGTTTGGAGTCAATTCCTGGAATTCCATCTGGGTATACTGGGCGTAATTACCATACTTGTAATCTTTTTCATCCCCGGCGGGCTTGTGGCCAGCTTAAAAGAATCTTTTACTCGTGCAAAGGTTCAACATAAGGAGGCCGGATCATGAAAGAGAACAATGCAGAACTTGTGGTAAAAACCTTAAGCAAGCATTTCGGCGCCCTGCGGGCCGTGGACGAAGTGAGCTTCGAGGTTAAAAGGGGAGAACTTGTGGGACTTATCGGGCCTAATGGAGCGGGGAAAACCACTTTGCTAAATCTTATAACCGGCTTTTTGTCTAAGACTAAAGGTGAGGTATTTTTTCAAGAAAGAGATATAACCTCAACCACTCCGGACAGGGTGGCCAAAATCGGTATTGCCAGGACATTTCAGATAACCAAACCCCTGGTTGGTATGACTGTAGAAGAGAACGTTATGGCAGGTGCCTTATTCGGCCGTGCAGGAAGACCCAGGAGCATAGAAGAAGCCAGAAAAAAGGCGAGAGAGTGCCTTGAATTAACAGGGATGCTCGACAAGAAAGACCTTTCCGTAGGGCAGCTCACTATTCCGGATATGAAGCGGCTGGAGCTCTCCAGGGCCATGGCTACAGATCCCCATCTGCTTTTACTGGATGAGGTTATGGCGGGATTACGTCCTACAGAGATCGATGAGGCTCTTTCATTAATAAAAAAATTAAACGAAACCATGAACATCACCATAATATTTATCGAGCATGTAATGAGGGCGGTAATGAGCATCTCGCAGCGAATCATCGTACTGGATCACGGAAAAAAGATAGCAGAAGGTAGCCCTGAAGATATTGCCAGGAATCCCCTTGTTATCGAGGCTTATCTGGGTAAAAAATACATGGAAAGGAGAAAGTCAAATGGGTAATCTTCAGGAATCTATCCTTAATGTAGAAAAATTGAGCAGCGGATACGGAGCGATGCAGGTCCTGTGGAATGTGGATATCGAAGTGCATTGGGACGAAGCAGTTTGTATAATCGGCAGTAACGGTGCAGGAAAGAGTACTCTCATGCGGACTCTTATGGGGATAAACCAGCCATGGGGTGGGAAAATATATTTCCGCGGAGAAGACATAACCCACAGTAATAGTTCCGAAAGGGTATCAAGAAGAATCACCCTTGTTCCCGAAGGCAGGCAGCTCTTCTATGGACTCAGTGTGGAGGATAACCTGATGATGGGTGCCTATTTGAGAAAGAGAGGCTCCGAGGTAAAGGAAAGCCTCGATTTTGTCTACCAGACCTTTCCGGCCCTTAAGAACTACAGAAAACGCTTTGCAGGAAGCCTTTCCGGAGGAGAACAGCAGATGTGTGCTGTTGGCAGAGCACTTATGGCCGAGCCGCAACTATTACTGATAGATGAGCTTTCTTTAGGTCTTGCTCCGGTTATAGTGGATATGCTGATAGAACTGCTCCAGAAAATCAGAAAGGAACGATCTTTAAGTATTCTCCTGGTGGAACAGGATGTAGAGGCAGCCCTTGAGATAACAGATAGGGGCTATGTACTGGAGACAGGTCATATTACCCTTTCTGGAAGCAGAGACGAGCTTTCGGTAAACGAACATGTAAGGAAGGCTTACCTGGGCATACCGGTAGATATCTGATCCAAATAAAGACTGCTCTTTTTAACTACATTGGCCTACAGAATGGAAAATAGAGCTTTAAATACCCAATCTGCTATACATATAAAACTCCTGGTTCTCCTCTCCGTTTTTCTCTTCTGGTTTTCACATTACGTCTATATGCCCACTCTCCCTCAATACATAAGAATTAAGGTTTCTACACTTACCCAGGTGGGTATAGTTCTATCCATGTACGGAATCTGGCAGGTCGTTGTGAGGCTTCCTATAGGGCTAATCACAGATAGGGCAGGTAAAAGAAAACCCTTCATTATTCTGGGAATCAGCTTTGCCGGAATAGGTGCTTTAGTGCTTGGCTTTTCAGAGTCTTTCTTGGTACTGGCAATAGGACGATCTCTAGTAGGCATATCGATGAGTGCCTGGGTTCTGCAGGTAGTCTTTTTTGGAAGACTTTTTGAACCATCCGAACTTATTAAGGCGAGCTCTATTCTAACCCTTTCAACCTCTCTTGCAAAACTGGCAGGAACAATTTCCACGGGATACCTTAACAATCTGGGAGGCTACCTGCTGGCCTTTCAGGTAGCTTCTTTCGGAGCTCTACTTTCCGTACTTTTTATGATTCCTGTAAAGGAGACGAGAATTCCCTATTCAGGAGAAGGCAATTTTAACCTCAATTTGATGTTAAAGAATAGAAAGGTAATAGTTGTTTCTCTTCTTGCAGGCATAAACCAGTTTTTAAACTTTGGAATTACCTTTGGATTTTTCCCGCTGGTTGCGCAGGAATTCGGGGCTTCAGATATCGTTAAAAGCCATCTTCTTGGATTTAACATTATCTTTCTCATTTCTGGCAATCTACTGGTTACATATTTCGGTAAACAAAAAAACTCTATTCTGTTATTGCTTATTAGTTACCTGTTTTTTTCATTTTCTGTAACCTTAATTCCTCAGGCAGGAACCATAGGGATTCTTTTTATTCTACAGGCAATACTTGGATTGGCTCATGGTATAAGTTATCCCGTCTTAATAAGCCTCTGTATAGGAGATATACCTGAACAGAACCGCTCTTCGGTTATGGGTTTTCACCAAAGTATCTATGCCGTTGGTATGTTTTTAGGACCATGGATATGTGGTATGATTGCAGATGGATTGGGGTTGTACCAGAGTTTTACTATTGTAGGAATAGGCACTTTCATTTTAAGCTTCTCCCTGCTTTATTTTCTGCGGAGGAGTACCCGCATATCTAATATGTAGATTTAGATTTTTATAATTGGAGATAAAAAAAATGGATACAAGAGTTAAAACAAACGGCAGGGTTGCCATAATGGCTCACTGTCTGCTTAACCAGAACTCAAAACCCTATATGAGAGCCCGCTTCCCGGGGGTAGTCTGGGAAATTCTGGATATACTGCGCAAATACGATCTCGCCATAATACAGATGGCCTGTCCCGAAGTATCGTTTACCGGATTAAACCGTTTCTCCTCTGTGATCGAGCAGTACGATACACCAAAATACCGTGCCCATTGCGGAGATATCGCCAGAATGGTCGTAGACCAGATAGCACAGTACCCCTCCTACAACTACAAAACAATAGTTATAGGAGTGGATGGTAGTCCTTCCTGCGGAGTGGATCTGACCGGTACTTCGAAGGACTGGCGTGGCCATCCTTCCAGTGTAAAAACCGAAGGCTATCCCGTTGCAGAGGGGAGGGGTGTATTGATGCAGGAGTTGCAGAGTGAGATGGAATCAAGAGGTTTAAGCTTCTACCCCGCCTTTGGTATAGGTCTGGATATACACGGCATAAACCTTAAAGAAATTGACTCCTCGTTCGAAGCACAGCTCAGGGAGCATTTGAAGAGCTTTTGATAAGAACCTCCATGAAGGGGTAAACAGCACGAGAGATAATCAGCATATTTCGCAGCCTGCGAACATCCATCGTGTTGACCTCCCATCCCGGCTTCCTGTATAATCTGGCTGGGTAACACGGAATCGATAATATGCATCAAACAGTAACCGGTAAACCTCCCATATTTCAAGCGGCACAGATAGTTAAGATCGAGAAAAGGCACAGAGAATACATATACATGGCACTGGATTCTCCCTACATCGCACTGAATGCCCTTCCCGGTCAATTCGTAATGATAAAACTACCAGATGCTGACGATTTAATACTACCTCGACCCTTCGACATAGTAACGGCAGATTCCGCCAAAGGAGAGATAGAGCTGGTTATAAAGATAACCGGGAAAGGCACACACAGGTTATCTCATAAAAAACCGGGAGAACTACTGCTCTTAACCGGTCCGCTTGGAAGAGGTATTACAGACTTTACCGGAGACTCGAGTATTGGATTACTGGTCAGGGGAGTGGGTGCGGCAGCGGTGGTTTTACTTGCCAATCGAGCTAAAGAAAAAGGCATTAAGGTTGTAACTTTTCTCTCTGCATCCACAAAAGAGAGACTCGTTTGCAGAGAATACCTCGAACCTTTATCCCACACCGTTTTTATAGCAACGGACGACGGAACTGAAGGATACCGGGGAAATGCATGGGAAATGCTGGATTCTTTCCTCGATAAGACAGCCCTCGATCAAATCTATACCTGCGGCTCCAGACGGTTTGCCCGCCATATTAAGAAACTGGACTCGGAGGGGAAAACCAGAGGCTTTGTCTTTCTAGAAGGATTTATGGCATGTGGTATGGGAGACTGTCACGGTTGTGCAGTAAAAAAGGCTAAAGAAGAGGGATATTTTCTGGTTTGCCAGGATGGTCCCGTGTTCCCGGTAGGTGTAGTGGAGATCAAGAGTTGAGTGATTTAAGTGTAACTATTGCAGGAGTAAGGCTTCCCAATCCGGTAATGCCCGCATCCGGTACCTACGACTATTCAGAGAGGCATGATAACTTTTTCTCACCCGCTGAGCTCGGCGCAGTTGTAAACAAGACCATATTTCTTAATCACAAGCCCGGGAATAAGCCTCCCCGGGTATATGAGGCTCCCTGCGGTATGTTGAATGCGATAGGTATTCCTACCGCCGGCGTAAAGGACTTTATAGAAAATACCCTACCACTAATGAGAGGTTACGGTGTACCGGTAATAGTAAGCATTGCAGGTAATACTTCCGAAGAGTTCTGTAAACTTGCAGAAATTATAACTGAAACCGGAAAGGCGGATATGCTTGAGCTTAACCTCTCATGCCCCAATCTGAATGAGGGTGTAGAATGGGCCAGAGATAAAAAGTTACTCTACGATATAGTAAAACTTATAAGTGAAAGTACCACCCTTCCTGTAATAGCCAAGCTCTCCCCGATGGTAACCGATATTGCGGAGATGGGGCTGATTGCAGAAGAGGCCGGAGCTTCTGCACTCGCAGTTTTTAATACATACAGAGGTATGGTGATAGACATCAACACCATGAAACCTGTTCTGGGAAATATCGCTGGAGGGCTTTCGGGACCAGCCATACATCCCCTGGCGGTCTATTCTGTTTACTCCACATATAAGAGAGTCTCAATCCCCATAATAGGAATGGGCGGCATAGCTTCATGGAAAGATGCTGTTGAGTTTATTCTTGCAGGAGCAACTGCTGTGGCGGTTGGAATGTACAATTTTGTAAACCCCATGATTATGATAGAGGTAATAGAGGGGATGAGCAGATATCTGCATGAAAAGGGTATCTCAAATATAAGAGATATAGTGGGGAAAGCTCACCGGTAATCGATCTCTTTAAGCCAGTTGCAAACTTCTGTATCGGTATTTTGAGGGAAGCTGTCGTACCATACTCCCACACCATAAAAGGGTTCTGGTGTTTCTATACAGATAATTTCATCTGCTTCTTTACCCAGTATATAAAGGGAATCCTCTGAAGCAAGGGGAACTGCTACTACAATCCTTTCGGGTCCCCTTTGTTTAAGGGCTTCTATGACTGCTTTCATGCTGGCGCCTGTTGCAATCCCGTCATCTACAAGAACAACCGTCTTTCCTTTAAGATCCGGCGGCGGCACATCTCCTCTATAGACTTTTGCCCTTCTTTCAAGCTCCTCCATCTCCCTTAAGGTTGTTTCCTCAATGGTCGATTCATCTATATTAAGAGCCTCAATTACCTGTTTATTAAGCACTCTTATTCCACCGGATGCAACGGCACCCATCGCAAGCTCTTCCTGCCCCGGAACTCCCAGTTTCCTGACCAGAAAGACATCGAGTGGACACCCCAGTGCTTTTGCAACCTCCAGCGCTACCTGAACACCTCCTCGGGGAAGGCCTAAAATAATCACATTTTCTCCTGAAACCTTCTCCTCAACGAGCGAAGCCAGTTGCTGACCTGCATCTCTTCTGTCTTTAAATAGCCACATCTTTAAAACCTGTAAACAGCCGCAACCAATGTACCTGATGGAATATTCTCCTTATCAAGCACATACACCTTTCCGCCATTAAGGATTGTGTTGAAAGCCGACAGGTCGAGAAGCTCCTCATCTTCCGGCCCTCTTTCTGTATGAACAACTACTGAGTTCTCCTCCTGATTGAACCTCCCCCACAGATGTAAATCTCCGGCCGTAAAAAGTATGTCAACCTTACCGCCTACCGAAGCGGGAAGTATCTCTCTTATCTCGCCCGAGATCCTGTTTGTATTTGACAGATCCTCGTATTTCTTTATATCACTGATCTCAGCTTTCCGAAATAGCGGTTCAACTATCTCCCACGATCTCTCGTGTAATTCTTTAAGGTCCATCTCTTTCGGATTACGTAAAATTCCACCATCAACTGTATGAGCATAAGAGTTTGTCTCTCTGTAAATGGGTACAAGGTATTCTGCCCCAGCCAGCACAAGCGGGTAATTTTCATTTTGCAAAAAATTTTGTACCGAATTGTCTATGATATGAAAGTATTTTGCTATATCTTCTTTTATATCCTCCAGGCCAAACCCCTGACCGTGAAAGATTGCTGCAGGCACGCCCTTTTTACCTGTAAGCTGTGTATGATAATGTACTTCCCTGCCGGTGTTTACATAATTCAGCGCCTGATTCATATCCTGATCCAGGCCGGGTATATCCATCTCTGTTATATCATATTGACTACATATGAAGAGTCTGGCCCCATTTAAACTTAAGGTAAGCAGGTAGTACTGTTGACTACTGTTTATGAGAGGAATAATGGGTTTAATATAGAATCTATCCCCTACGAAGGCTATCTCTTCACACTTTACAGGTAATTTAAAATCTAGAAAGTATCCGTCAGCAAGGAACATTGCAAATCCTTCATCCTGATACTGCCAGTTTATGCTGTCTTCCAGATAATCGTAGGCTGGTCTAAGAAACTGAGCTATTTTCTGGCTCTTAAACCCCCTTTCATTCAATTGAGTTTCCACATCTTTAAGCAGGTTTTTAAAGCGAATGGGATTTTGTTCGGTCTCCTTTCCTGCTTTTACCGTTGGCATATAGATAGAAATTGACAACTCTCCCCGATTTTTTAATAACTCTTTAAGGCTCTCTTTAGTAAAAGACAACATTATTGCACTCCTTTATCTATAAATTTTAGAATATTTTACCCTCTCTATCAAGTTAAATTAATCAAAGGGTCATGAAATAGTCAAAATGCACTCCCAGGGCATCGTCAGGTTGACTTCTCTACCATAGATCAATACATTTAGTGTATAATTGTTTTTATAGTATAATGAAGGAATTTAGATGGAAAGCAATAGTAACCAGAACAATCAAGATAATGGGAAAAAACAGTATCCCCAACTACCCGAGTTTTTCGGTAAGGGGCCTGGTAGATTTATATTATTCTTTCTGCTTATCATTTTTCTCATTCCCTTTATTACCAATTTACTTGTAAATATCGGCGGGAGCAATCAGATAAGCTATACGGAGTTCAGAAACCAGCTAAAGCGTGACAATATATTACAAATTACCATTTCAAGAGATGAGATAAGGGGCCAATTCAAAACACCGGCAGGCGGGCAATCCGATTTCAGCCCGTTAGGGGGGACGAGTACAAGTTTCTTAACATATCTACCCTCTTTTGGTGATGATGAGCTCCTTAAATTGCTCGAAGAGAAGGGAGTCACTATAAACACAAAACCGGCAGACAGGGTTTCTTTCCTTAATGTTCTGCTTAATATCCTTCCATTCCTGATATTTATATGGCTGGGATTGTCAATATACCGAAACATGCGAAGCCAGGGACAGCAGATCTTTTCTGTGGGGAGTAACAAGGCAAAACTCTACCATAAAGAGAAGACAAGTACCACCCTTGCCGATGTGGCAGGAATGGAAGAGGTAAAGAATGAAATCAAAGAGATCATCGAGTATTTAAGAGACCCCAGCCGGTTCCACCAGTTGGGCGCGAAAACCCCCAAAGGGGTTTTGCTGGTAGGTCCACCAGGTACCGGAAAAACCCTTATGGCAAGAGCCGTAGCAGGGGAGGCGAATGTTCCTTTCTACAGTATGAGTGGTTCCGATTTTATGGAAATGTTTGTAGGAGTGGGTGCCGCCAGGGTACGTAACCTCTTTAAAGATGCCAAGAAGAATCAACCTGCCATGATTTTTATAGACGAACTGGATTCGGTTGGGAGGCACAGAGGGGCCGGACTTGGAGGGGGGCACGATGAGAGGGAACAGACATTGAATCAACTCCTCTCGGAGATGGACGGATTCGAGAAAAACGAGAGTATCATCGTTTTTGCCGCAACCAACCGTCCCGATATTCTGGATCCGGCATTGCTCAGACCAGGAAGGTTCGACAGGCAGGTTACCATCCCTCTTCCTACGGTTAAGGACAGGGAAGAAATTCTTGCAGTACATTCAAGGACAAAACCCCTCTCGGAAGATATCAAGCTTTCGGAAATTGCAAGAATTACTCCCGGCTTCAGCGGAGCGGATCTGGAAAATCTATTAAACGAAGGTGCCCTTATTGCAGCGAAAAAACAAAAAAAGCAGATAGAAAAAATCGATTTAACCGAGGCAAGGGATAAGGTGACCATGGGACTCGAGCGTAAGAGCCTGAAATTGACCGAAGAAGAGAAGAAAATAATCTCCTACCATGAAGGCGGACACGCCCTGATGGCCGCCCTTCTTCCCAACACCGATCCCATAGATAAAGTAACAATCATTCCACGCGCACATGCCATGGGTGTAACAATTCAGATGCCCGAGAGAGATCAGTACCTGTTCCGGAAAGAGTACCTTATCGACCGTATAATTGTACTTCTTGGCGGAAGGGTTACGGAACAACTAATTCTCCACACTTCTACCAGCGGGGCGGAAAACGATCTGAAAGAGGCGACAAAGCTGGCCAGAAAGATGGTTCTTGATTGGGGGATGAGTGAAAAACTAAAACACATGGCTCTCGGAAACGAAAGAAAAAACATTTTTCTTGGTGAGGAAATAGGCCACCAGCGGGAATACAGTGAAGAAACCGCCCATGAGGTGGATAAGGAAGTATCGGCAATCCTCGATTCCTGTTATGAAAGGGCTGCCGAACTCATCAAAGAAAACAGAGAGGCCGTAGAGAAAATTGCCGCGGGTCTGCAGGAGAAGGAAGAACTCAGCGGTGAGGAAATCCTGTCTATAATTGGCAAAGATGGTACCGGTAAAAAAACCGGGAAAAGAGACGAAGCAGGTTCTGCTTAAAAATTAAATCCCGATACCACGGGAAGATTATTCTCCTCTATTATTTTCTGGCCGTGTGCAATATCTTCTACTTTGAATATAACAACGGCATTATCCCTGTTCTTCTCGAGGGTGGCGTAGAGGTACTCGATATTTACTCTGTTTTTCTCAAAAATCTCCATCACCTTTGCCAGCCCTCCGGGTTTATCCTCCACCTCCACTGCCAGCACATCGGTTTCCTTTGCGGTAAACCCTTCTTTTTCAAGGATTTTCAGCGCCCCGTCGGGGTCGTTCACTATAAGGCGTAGTATTCCGAAGTCTGCCGTATCGGCAATTGTAATGGCTCGAAGATTTATCCCACCCTTACCCAGTGCCTTTGTAACCTCGGCAAGCCTGCCCGATTTATTTTCCAGAAAAACAGAAATCTGTTTTACACTCATCAATTACCCCTCCTTGGAAAACTCTTTTTCTCTTTGCTACGAAAGACAACCACCGCCTGTGGTGGTGATCCGCCGGCTTTGCCGGTAGTTGTTTACCCGTACTCCCGAAGGAGCACCTCGACAGGCAGGAGCTTATGAACGACCCCGCCTTAGGGATAGGTTGTTTACCCGTACTCCCGAAGGAGCACCTCGACTCATATAAAAACTTTAACATAAAGGTCGTTCATATCTGCCTTTTATCGATCACCCGTTTTGCCTTCCCCATGCTGCGCTCGATCGTATGTGGTTCTACCAGTTTTATGTGAGCACTTATCCCAAGCTCTGACTTAATCTCCTCGCTTATCTTTTCTCTTATCCTCTCAAGAGCCCTGGTTTCATCGGAGAAGAAACTCTCCTCAACCTCTACAAGCACCTCTATCTCATCCAGATGCGTTTTTCCGCGATCCACTATTATTTGATAATGAGGCTCTGTCTCTTCTATACGCATTAGCACTTGTTCTATCTGGGATGGAAAGACATTTACCCCCCTTATTATTAGCATATCGTCGGTTCTACCCAGCAGCCTGTGCATTTTAATTACGGTTCTTCCGCAGGAGCATTTGTCCCGGAAAAGGTAGGTTATATCCCTGGTGCGGAATCTGATTACAGGAGTGCCCTCCTTTGTTAAAGTGGTAAAAACCAGCTCACCCTTCTCCCCTTCCGGAAGCACCTCACCACTCTGAGGATCGATTATTTCGGGATAAAAATGATCTTCGTTTATATGCAGACCATTTTTCTCCTCACATTCTGAAGATACTCCGGGACCGATTATTTCTGTAAGACCGTAAATATCATAGGCATGTATATTTAGTTCGTCTTCTATCTCCCTCCTCATATTTTCACTCCACGGCTCTGCTCCCAGGCATCCTGCTTTCAGCTTAAGCTTCCTGAAATCGATGCCTTCCTCGTCAGCTGCCTCGGCCAGGAAAAGCGAATAGGAGGGAGTGCAGGTTAGGATGGTTGTTCCGAAATCTTTCATAACCATTAGCTGTCTTTTAGTGTTTCCCGCAGAAATGGGGATCACATTTGCACCCAGCTTTCTCGCTCCGTAGTGAACGCCCAGACCACCGGTGAACAACCCATAACCGTAAGCATTCTGGATGACATCTCCGCTTCCTGCACCCGCCATGGCCAATGTCCTGGCCATCACCTCCGCCCATATCTCTATATCACCCCTTGTATAGGCATCTACCACGGGGGTTCCGGTAGTTCCGGAAGAGGTGTGGACTTCCACTATGTGAGATTCCGGTACCGCTAGTAGGCCGTAGGGATAGGTGTCTCTCAACTCATGCTTTGTTGTAAAGGGAAGCTTTGCTATATCTTCTAGAGATTGAATGTCTTCGGGCTTTACACCAGCGTTGTCCATCTTTTTTTTATAGAAGGGAACATGAGCATAAACGTTCCTTACCTGACGAACCAGACTCTCTGCTTGTCTTTTTCTAAGCTCATAAAGACAGTTAGCTTCGGCTTCCGGATTCCAGATCATCGCTTTCCCCCTTAAGAAAATACAATTTTTAAAGTTTCCGGGCATTCACCCCCCGCCTGGTACGCTCAGAAAATAATAGAGAATATAAGAAAAATATTCAAGGTTATTTTTTTCGAAATAACTTGCCGAAGCTGCACGGTAATACTTTCTGGCCTGTACATCATTTCCTTCTATTTCCATAATAATTCCCAGCAGATTAAATATCTCAGGTTTTGAGAAGTCCACATCCGCGGCCTTTCTTCAACCATAAGGAGCCGGAATCGGGGGCCTTCTCCCTGATTGCGGTTTTTGCATTGTCAATACAGAATTTATAGTTCTCTGAAGTAGCCTCAGGTATATTCTTATATGTAGAGGCTTCTTCTCGAGAGCCCTTCGTAATGTTAGTCTTATATTTTTCTCATCATCTACGATTAAAACATTTTCTCTTTTCATGTCTATTGCTCCCCTATCTCTCCGGTATGGTGAAGTAAAAGGTACTTCCCTTTCCCGGTACAGAGTCCACCCAGATGGTTCCCCCATGTACTCGAACGATCTCCTTGCAGATGGCCAGTCCCAGTCCCGAACCATTGGGAGACTCCCTGTTTTTTTACCTGCACAAACTTATCGAATATCCTGGTTTGATACTCATAGGGAATACCCTCTCCGTCGTCTATTACAGAAAAAATCACCATACCCTTCTTTCTCTCTGTTTTAACCCAGACATGGCCACCATTTCCTGTATACCTTATACCGTTTGCAACCAGATTGGTAAGCACCCAGGTTAATTTGTTTGGATCACAGTATACCTTGAGTTCATGCTTAGGTATTTCCGCCTTTAAAGAAACCGATTTTTCATCCGCCTGAGTCTGCATGACTTTTTTGCTCTTCTCCAATATTTCGGCTGCTGGATAGCTCTGGAAATCCAGTTCGATCTTTCCCGATTCGATCCTTGAGAGCTCAAGAAGGTCATCGATGATAGTCTTAAGCCTTATAACTTCTTCTTCAATTACTCCAAGCATCTCCTTTGTTCTCTGATCCATGTTATCGACCAGATCTTCCTTAAGGAGACCAAGACTCATTTCTATGCTGGTAACCGGCGTTTTCAGCTCATGAGAGGCAGTCATTACGAACTCTGTTTTCAGACGATCAACTTCGTGTAATTTCGTCACATCGCGCAAAACAAGAATTACTCCCAAATTTGATCCATCATCAGATTCCACCGGTGAGATAGAAAATTGATAGTAGGATTTTGACTCATTATCCCCAAGAGATAAAATATTTTCAGACTCCTCAAACACAGGCGCCTTACCTTCTTCAAAGGCACTTTTCAGGTATGAAAATAGTTTTGAATCATTACACACTTCCATAAAGTGAGCATTAATGGCTTTCCCCCGTTCCAGTCCAAGTGCTTTCCCGGCTGCAGGATTAATGTGTATTATTTTAAAGGAACCATCCAGGAAAATAATCCCGCCATCAACAGATTGGATAATTGTATCACTCTTTCTCTTTTCAGAAATTCACTTTCCTATATTCATGTCATGGAAGGATTTGATCTTTGCCGCCATGCTGTTGAAGCTCTGGAGCTTGCAGGTTCCATTGTCCTCTGGTTGATTTCCCGCAGGCGAACCAGCTCATCACGAATTGTATTGAAGCATGGTAAGATTTGCTCATGATAAAAAGTGCCTGCTTCACCTTTCTGCATTGACTCCAGTTTAAAC
>QNBH01000035.1 GCA_003645645.1 Spirochaetota bacterium
TGTAAATAGCATCAGCAATACCAGGAGTGGTCATAACTGTAGCAGGGTTTGAGTTCACCAGAACCACGCGGTAGCCCTTCTCTGAAAGAGCCTTTACCGCCTGTAGATCACTTCGGATATGGAGGCGCCCCTGTAATTGTGGCACCCCGGTATTCTATTATCAGATGTTCATACTGGTTCTCTTCTCTATCGATGCAAGAAAGCGGTCGAATATCCAACCGGTATCATCCGGACCGGGTGCCGCTTCGGGGTGAAACTGAACACTTAAAGCTTTAATTTTTTCACCTCTCAACCCTTCTATTGTTTGATCATTTGCATTTCTGAACCATACACCAAGCCCTTCGGGCAGAGAGGCTTCATCCACTGCGAAACCGTGATTCTGCGATGTGACAAAAACATGCCGGGTTTGTTCATCCCTTACCGGGTGGTTAGTCCCATGATGGCCGAACTTTAATTTATAGGTTTTAGCACCTGCTGCCAGTGCGATAAGCTGATGACCGAGACATATTCCCAGAGTGGGAGTATGCCTGAGCATTTTCCTTACAGTTTTTATTTGAGTATCCAGCACTGCGGGATCTCCAGGACCATTCGATATAACAAAACCATCCGGTTTGGCGGCTAAAATGTTTTCGGCTTCTGTGGTACCCGGAAATAAGGTGATGCGACAGCCGCGCGAGAGAAGCTGGTTGATAATACCTGCCTTTATACCACAATCAAGTAGTGCTACATGTGGACTACCGGAGTGATTAAGCTCTACTCTCTCCCTGGTACCCACCTTATCCACCAGATTCCTCCCTGCCATGTGTGGAAATCCGCGTAGAAACCCGATAATCCGATCAAACATTCCGGCAGGAAAATTGCGGGCATTGTATATATCATCGGTATGTAAGGGTTTACCCGGGTTACCCACGATAATACCGGTTAGACTGCCCCTTTTTCGTAAGTGAAGGGTTAATCCGCGGGTGTCTACACCTGTCATACCAGGAATACCATGCTCAACCAGAAACTCGTCAAGATTTCCTCTTCCCTTTGGCAGGGGGCCTCTGTATAAACTCCGTACCACCAAACCCTCAGGTTTGATTTTTCTGCGATGAGCTCCTGACTCAGGGCCTGTTTCGCTCCAATTCCCCGAAGTACCGTAATTACCAATATGAGGATAAGTCATAACGACGATTTGCCCGGTGTAAGAAGGGTCGGTTAATATTTCATGGTAGCCAGTCATGGCCGTATTAAATACAACCTCACCGACTCCCCATGGCCCTCCCACCCTCTCGCCTGGTTCTTCGGGATTGGCAGGAGTAGCACCGAAGGTTTCGCGTAAGGCCAGTTCTTCGGGATTAATAGGAGGATGGCCGAAAGCCTCGCCTGGAAATACAGTACAGTCCTCGAGCACAAGATAAGCCTGTATCATTATGCTGTTAAACCCCCAGCTTTGTTATTTTAACACAATTCTTCATTGGTTTAAGGCTGCGCAGCGTTGAGATATTTTCTCATTCCCTTTTTTCTGCATTGCTCAGTGGATGAACCACCTTTTCCCCTGGCAATATAAAATGATCCGGTACCGGAAATTGTGAACAGAGCAGGAGTACCTCTCTATTGACTTTTTCTATGACAGATTCATTATCAATATTTTCAACAATTGTATGAATAAAAAGGGCAATCTGATCCATCTGTTCTTCTTTCATTCCCCTTGTAGTAATTGCAGACGTTCCGAGCCTTAATCCATTCGGATTCATAGGTGATGCCGGATCGTCAGGGAGGGTATTGAAGTTTGTTACAATTCTTGCCCGGTCAAGTGCTTTAGCGACCTTCTTCCCCGAAACTCCTTTGTTTCTTAAATCAATGAGAATCAAGTGTGTATCCGTTCCATCTGAAACCAGCTTAAATCCATATTCCATAAGTTTTTCTGCAAGACGCTTGGCATTTTTTACTATTTGCTTTGCATATTCTATAAACTCAATAGTATCTGCTTCTGCAAGAGCTACAGCGACAGCAGTAATTGTGTGCATATGAGGGCCGCCCTGTTGTCCTGGGAATACAGCTCTGTCTACCCTATCGGCGTGCTCTTTTTTGCATAACAACATCCCTCCTCTGGGTCCCCTCAATGTCTTATGGGTTGTGGTTGAAACAATGTCAGCATAAGGAACAGGATTTGGATGTAGTCCCGAAGCTACAAGACCGGCTATATGAGCGATATCGCTTATATGATATGCACCTGTTTTTTCTGCGATTTCTCCAAATCTCTTAAAATCTATCATTCGAGGATATGCGGTATAACCGGATATAATAATCTGTGGTTTTACTTTAACTGCAAAAGTCTCTATAGCGTCATAATCAAGCATTCCACTTTCGGGATCGACCGGATAATTTTCTGAATTAAATATTTTACTTGTGATACTTCCTTTAGAGCCGTGAGTAATATGCCCTCCGGAGCTTAACCGAAGTCCCATTATAGTATCTCCGGGTTCTGCAAGAGCGTTGTATGCTGCAAGATTAGCGATGGATCCAGAGTATGGTTGTACATTCGCATGTTCAGCTTTAAAGATTTTTTTGGCTCTTTCAATGGCCACTGTTTCTATCAGATCGGTTACCTGCTGTCCTTCATAGTATCTTTTACCTGGGTAGCCTTCTGAATATTTATTGGTCAGACAACTTCCAGTTGCAAGCATTACGGCTTTGGAAACATAATTTTCAGATGGTATTAGTCTTAAACTGCCGCTTTGTCGAACGTTTTCTTGCTTGATAAGCTCATATATTTGTGGATCATACTTTTCCAGAGGTGTTACCATTATTTTCTCCTGCTTTTTATAGAAGCAAATTTTTTTATCAGAACTTATATCTGAACTTACAAAAAAAGGCAATTCTTTTACTTCTTTATTTTCATATCGCAATCTACGATCGCAACTTGAGGTAGATTGCGATGTGCTATTGGCTGAGGTAGATTTTGTCTTTTCGCGTTTAAAAATTTAGGTATACAACCTCTGGCAAAGCCAACGGCTTTGCCAGAGGTTGTATGCTCCGAAAGAAGGTAGACGGGCTTAAGCCCGTCTCTCCACCGGTCTTTCGACCGGTGGACCACCACCATAGGTGCTGGCCTTCTTTCGTAGTAAAAAAACAAAATCTCGACTGTAAATAGCCCAGCGCGGCATAGCCTTAAACCAAACAAAATATTTTGTTAAAATAACGCAACTTGGCGTCGTAATAGCATAAAAATAATTAAATAGTGCAAGCGATTTCGGTTTATTTCTCCATCGGCTCTTGACAATATTTAAGTTTATATTTTATAATATATAAAACCGTTCCCGGGATCGGTACCATAATGTAAAAACTTTAACAGGATGTTCAAGAATATGCGATACAACATAATCGATGTTGCACGGAAAGCCGGAGTCTCTAAATCTACGGTTTCCCGAGTTTTGAATAACCAGCCGCATGTAAACATAGAAACAAAAAAGAAAATCTACCAGGCCATCCAGGAACTCGGCTTCCAGCCAAGCCCTTATGCCCGAAGCATTGTGTGGGGAAAGACAAAAACAGTCGGACTTCTGGTGCCTAATCTTCGATCTTCCTTTTACGTTGAAATAGTCGAAGGAATAGTGGATGAAATCAGCAATCACGATTACGGTCTTCTACTGTATAAATCGGAAGGAAAGGATGAAAAACTGCTTAAGAGAGTCTTCCCACAGGGGCGTACTGATGGAATCATTACCATTACACCCCGCTTTCGAGAGCAGAGTTTTGTGGACGCGTTTAAAAATGAACAGCCTTTTGTGCTGATAAATCATCGTAACACACAGATAGATGCTCCCTTCGTATGTTTTAACAATTTCAAGGGCGGTTATATGGCCGGTAAATATCTTCTCGATCTGGGTCATCGCCGGATTGCCTGTTTTTCCGGAAGATTAACCAGCCAATCGACCAGAGACCGGTTTGAAGGATTTCGGAAAGCTTTAGAAGATGGAGGAGTACAGTTAGAGGAATATTGGAATAAAGTCAAGGAAGTTCACTTCGGGGATTCCATTTCAGAAATAATCGGCAAGTGGGTTAAAGAAAAAAGAATCCCCACAGCAATATTTGCCTACAATGACCTAACTGCCATGGAGATAATAGCAGTCTTAAGAGAAGCAAACCTCTCTGTTCCCGGAGAGGTATCCGTAATGGGGTTCGATAATATCAGGATGTCAGCTTTTTCCAGGCCTTCTCTCACTACAGTGAATCAATCCATGGAAACTATCGGAAAAACAGGAGCCGGAATGCTCCTGACTCTTATCCAGGGTGTCACCCTGGATAAAAATAAAGTCACAATTGAGCCCGAGCTTATTATCAGGGACTCCTGTGACAAACCAAAATCAAGGAGGAATGTATGAATAAAAAATTTCTGGGGGTTATGTTTGTTCTTCTGCTGGCCGCTGGGGGGCTATTTGCCGCCGGCCAGGAGGAAGAAGCAGCCGGGAAAGTAGTTTCTCTCAAAGCAATGACCATAGGTCCAGGGCCTGTGCCGGTTACCCGAGCTAAAAACCTCGAATCAGCCGCAGAAAAGTTAAAGGGAGAAGGTGTGAATCTTGACTTTGAAGTTACCTTTTCAACACAAAAATTCGAACCATACAGGACCAGCTTTTCTCTGGCTTACAGATCAGGCTCTGCACCGGATATTTTAAGCGAAGACCAGGATATCATTCCTGAGTATGCCGAAGAGGGGATGATACTTCCGCTGGATAGCTACCTGAATACAACGGCTTACAAAAAAGACTACGATGACTTCCTGCCAGGACTCTGGGATGCGGTATCCTGGAAGGGTAAAACCTACGGCATACCCATCGAAGGAGTAGTTAATTGCATTTTCTACCGTAAAGACGTGTTGCGCAAAATGGGTATGAGTGACGAACAAATCGAAAGAACCTTCTCCCCTGAGAGCAAAGATTTTACTCTGGAGAAGCTGGTAGAGCTGGCTAAAAAAGCTAAAAAAGCAGGTCTTGTAGAATATGGGTTTACCCATAGAAAAGGGGCCGGGGATTACTGGTTCAACTCGGTGATGATGTTCGGAGGCAGGTTTGTAGATGAGGCAACCGGGAACATGATTATAGACACCAAGGCTTTGCGTAAAGATTTCGAGTTTCACAAGATGTTGGTAGATGAAGGACTTCTTCCTCCGGATATGGCATCCTGGGATTGGAAAGTAATCCACAAATACACCGTGGAAGGGAGAACTCTTTTCTGGATCGGTGGCCATTCAGGTCAGTGGAAGGAATATCAGGAAAAGGAATACCACGAAAAGCTCGGTAAACTCACGGAAGAGTATCTACAGGAGAATATAGGAATTGCACCTTTTCCGGGAGTCGGAGGTCCGGTTACCCCTGTAAAGGTACATGCCTATACCATTGTTGCCAGCACTAAATACCCTGATATCTCTTTCGATTTGATAGCCAGAGCATCCAGCCCGGAACTTCTTGCCCGCCACGCCATTACCACTTTCCGCGGCCCTACCAGAAAGTCTGTTGCCGATCTGCCTGATTTCAAAGCACAGGCGTATCTGAGTAAGGTCCTTAAGATTATGAATTATTCCCGTGCTTTCCCCAAGCATCCAGCCCTGGGGGTTTATAAGACCATGATTTTCGAGGCTATGTCCGGGATCGAAACCGGCAGGCTGAGCGTGGACGCAGCCGTGGAGTTCATGAAGGCCAAGGCAAAAGCAGATATTCCAGGAGTCATCATAGAATGAAAAAACTGATCCCCTATTTTTTTCTTCTTCCCCTTCTTTTGCTGATCCTACTGTTCTATATTATCCCGGCTGTCTCCACTATTTATATCTCAACCACGGATATGGGAAGAAGTCTCAGAGGGGATCTTGTGGGAGTTAAAAATTTTGCCAGGATGTTTTCCATGGAGGACCCTGTCATCGGCAGGGTCCTGATAAATACTGTTGTATATCTGTTCGGTGCCCTGGCTATCACTATTGGGGGTGGATTGGTGCTGGCCAATGCCACCTTCTCCCTGGGTGGTAAAACCGGTGGATTCTTCAGGCTGATCTGGTTCCTGCCCAGAGCCACTCCGCCAGTGGTGTGGGCCTTTCTCTGGATCTGGGCCTTTGATCCTACAAAATTCGGTCTTCTCAATATGATTTTTCGTAATGTTGGACTCGCAGAGAGAAGCTGGATGAGTCTCTACCCCATGCTGATCGTGATTCTGGCAAATGGAATCCTGGGCATTCCCTACACCATGACCATACTCTCGGCTGCCCTGGGTAATATACCCACCGAAGTAGTTGAAGCGGCTAAAATCGATGGCGCATCGGGATGGCAGACAATTTTAAAGATCAAGATACCTTTAATCTGGTGGCCTCTTTCTTTTCTGACCATCTGGCACACTCTGGCCTATCTGACTACTTTTCAGTATATTCTGATGATCACAGGAGGAGGACCTTTTTACGCCTCAACACCGCTGGCCCTGTATACATATCAAAAAGCTTTTCAGAATATGGAGCTCGGCTACGGATCAGCGTTGGCACTGGTGCTGATTTTGCTTAGTGTGATCATCATTTTCGCCTTCAGGAAGCTTCTTGGAGTACAAAGGGAGACTTGAAAGAAATCATGGTTGTTGCGAAGTGGAACAAAATCGTTCTGGGTATCATTCTTTTAATGTTGACCCTGCCCTTGCTTTTTCTCTACGTTTGGCTGATATTCAACTCTATCAGTGGAAAGCCACTGTATTCCCTGTTTCCCGATCAGATCAGCCTGCAGAGCTGGATCAAACTTTTCGGTAAGTTGCCGGAAGCATCGGGTATGCCGGCCTCTGTTTTCCCTATTCTGGGGAACACTGTTCTTGTGGCAGGAGGTGTTATGATCTTGAACCTTCTGATCTGCGGGCTGGCTGGCTATGCTATTTCCCGATTGCATTTTAAAGGTAAGGAAATGCTGTTGAGCTCTCTTCTGGTCATGAAAGCCTTTCCGCTTCTTATACTTCTGATTGCCACTTACTTTGTGCTTTTTTACATGAGATTGCTTAACACCTTTTTCTCCGTGATCTTGGCAAGGACTGCCATGGAGCTGGTAATGGGGACCTGGATTATAAAAGGTTTTTTCGATAATGTCCCCAAGGAGATCGAAGAATCCGGGATAATCGACGGAGCTTCCTGGCTGACTCTATGGAGGAAAATCATGATCCCACTGGTGAGGCCAGGACTGTTCGCCGTCGCGATTATGGCATTTATCGGTGGATGGAGTGATTTTATCTTTGTTTATACATTTATTTTTGACCAGTCAAAATGGACTCTCTCGGTTTTTCTATACAGCCTGATAGCATCCCAGGAGTCGGTAGATTACAGTTTTTTAGCTACAGTGTCCATCTTCTACATGCTGCCTACTCTCATGCTGTACGGTTTAGCACAGAAAGGGCTGACACGAGGTGTTCTCGGTGGAGGAATCAAATAAAAAACCCAATCTTTGGGTGTTTTCATTTTAACGGCGAAGCCAAACTTTTAATTACAGGAGAGTACCTCTCTCCCTGAGTTGAAGTTATCTTTTTTATGGTAAACAACCACCGACAAAGCCTAAGGCTTTGCAAGCCCTGCAAGGGATAAGTAATTTCCGCCTTGCGGAAATTACTTAAGTTGTTGCATGCTCCGAAAGAAGGTAGACGGGCTTAAGCCCGTCTCTCCACCGGTCTTTCGACCGGTGGACCACCACCATAGGTGGTGGCCTTCTTTCGTAGTAAAAAGGCAGGAACAAAAAAATGGACATCAAAGGTTTTGGGGTAAATACCCGCAGAACGGACGGGGATTTCCAGAAGCTGGAGAGGCAGTTTGCCTACCTTAAAGAAGCCGGATTTGAATATCTGGAAGTCTCGGCGGATGTAGCGGACACCATCGCCGGAGGATATATTGTTACAAAAAGGATGGACAAACTTCTACAACTTCTCCACAAGTATGACTTTAAATACACCGCGCATATTCAGAATGGAGTCGATTTACGGGACCCGGAAGATAGTGAGTTCCAGCTTAAATCTCTTAAATCAGGTATAGATTTTGCTGGAATTATTGGTGCAGAGATACTGGTATGTCATTATGAAAAACAAAGTGAAGATCAGAGCAGGGAATCCTTGTTTCGTAGAACTTTTCTGGAAGGGCTTGAACATGCCAGAAAAAAATGGAATATTAAACTTGGAGTAGAAAATATTGAAATAGAACTGTTATCCAGTGCGGCGGATTTCGTCCGTGAAATCAACGAACCAGATGTTGTTCTTGTTCTTGATATAGGTCATGCATTTCTCTCGGAGCGGTACTTCGGAAAACCTTTTCTTGATAGTATCAGGTACGCGGCAGATGTTGTGGGTCATATCCATTTGAGTGATAACTTTGGTCGTTTTGACAAAATGAGACTGGAAAACTTTGATCTTTACAGAGTTTCCAACTATACCAACCGACTCAATCTTGGCAAGGGAGACCTCAACCTTCCCCCGGGCTGGGGTTCAATTCCTTTAAAAAAGGTAATCGAAGTGCTCAAAAGGTATAGTGGAATAATTATTCTTGAATACTACCACGATAAATACCTCGAGTTTAACTCTGAAATACTAAGAGATACACAGATACTCCTATCAGGTTTCAAGAAAAGCCAATCCTTTGAAAAAAAGCAAGGGGGAAAGGCATGAGACTGTCTGTAATCGATACCGAGCTCTGTGTGGGTTGCCAGAGCTGCATGTTTGCCTGTGCAAGGCTTCAGAAGGACGGAGGTCTTGCCTCCTCCTCTATACATATTCGATCTGCCGGCGGGATGGAACACGGATTTGTGGTGGTGGTCTGCAGGGCATGTCAGGATCCTCCCTGTGCGAAAGTATGTCCTACAAATGCTCTTATCCCTCGTACCGGGGGTGGGGTAAGGCTTCACCTTGAAGACTGTATAGGATGCGGGTACTGCAGGGAGGCCTGTATCATAGGAGCTGTTTTCTGGAATCAGGAAGAGAATAAGCCTATGATTTGTAATCACTGCGGTTACTGTGTGAAGTACTGTCCTCATGGAGTGCTGGACATGAGAAAGGAGGAGGCTTGTAAAGGATGAACGATAAAAGAATGCCCGAGAATGTGCTTTATATAGATTTGAGCAAAAAGAGCTTCAAAATAGAGAAGAGACCTCAATTGTTCCGGGAAAACCTGGGGGGCATCGGGGTGGCCATGAAACTTCTTCTGGAAGAGTGTCCTCAGGGTATAGATCCATTTGATCCACAAAACCCAATCGTTTTTGCAGTGGGACCCCTCACTTGTTTATTCCCCCTTGCTTCCAAAACAGTGGCGGTGTTCAAATCTCCCCATACTGGAAACCTGGGTGAATCTCATGCAGGAGGAAGGAGTGCCGTTTCCATCAGAATGGCCGGCTACGGCGCCATCGTGATAAAAGGGGCAAGCAATATACCGGTCTATCTTGCCATACATGGTGATAAGGTATATTTCCGTGATGCATCCACTCTCTGGGGTATGGGAAGCAATTTCACGGTGGGGAGGGTTATCCGTGAGCATGAAAGAGGTGCGGGGCTGAGAACCATAATGAGGATCGGAAGGGCTGGGGAGAATCTGGTTAGCTATGCATGTGTTACCACAGAGAGTTACCGCCATTTCGGGAGATTGGGTTTGGGTGCCGTATTCGGGAGTAAAAAGCTTAAGGCTCTGGTTGTATCGGGTAAGAGCTCCATACAGTTAGAAAATAGTGGTGAATACAGAAAGCTCTACGACGAGATATACAGAGAGGCGGTTGAGTCGGAGGTTATGAAAAAGTACCATGACCTGGGTACTTCTTCCAACATTCTTCCGTTAAACGAGCTTGGTGCCCTTCCCAATGAGAATCTCCGCACCGCCCGTTCAATTCATGCAGGAGAGATATCGGGAGAACGCTTTGCGGAGGACTTTCTGGGAAGACGTCTTGCCTGTTCCCATTGTCCTGTGGGATGTATCCATATTGCGGCTCTAAGAGAACCCTACGAGGATGAACCCTATTTCTATAAAACTTCCATGATATCCTACGATTATGAACCGATTTATGCAATCGGTAACATGTTGGGAAGTTATAATCCTGCAGGCATTCTTAAACTAATGGATAGAATAGAAGCCCTCGGTCTGGATGTTATGAGCACCGGAGTTGTGCTGGCCTGGGCAACGGAAGCGATGGAAGAAGGTCTTATATCGAAGAAAGAGACGACAGGGCTTAATTTAAAGTGGGGCTACTATCAGGATTATATTCAGGCGACAGAATATATCACAAGCCAACCCAACGAGTTTTACAGAGTGCTGGCAAAGGGGGTGGGAAATGCCTCTGAAAAATACGGAGGAGAAGATTACGCCCTCGCTTACGGGGGGAACGAAATGCCCGGATATCACACAGGCCCTGCCGCCCATATTGGCTTTGCAGTGGGTACAAGACACAGCCATCTGGATAATGCGGGTTACAGTATAGACCAGAAACATCTGGGTGAAAAACTCCTATCACCGGAAGAACTGGGTGAGAATCTTCTCAAGGAGGAGCGGTGGAGGCAGATTCTATGCAGTCTGGTACTCTGTCTATTTGCCAGGGGGATATATACACCGGAACGTACTACCAGAGCACTTCTTGCAGCGGGTGCAGATAGAATGGATGAGAAAGCCCTCATGGAGCTGGGCAAGAAGATACACTCAGAAAAATATAAGTTTAAGATAAAAGAAGGTTATATGGGAGAAACGGCAGGGATTCCGCAGCGAGTTTTACAGACACCATCCCCTTGGGGGAAATTGGATGAGGAGTATATTAGAAAAACCATCTCTTATATTCATTCTGCTTCGCTTAACCAGTAGAAGGAGTAGGGCTCGAGGATTATCTTCCCGCTTTTCTTAGCAGGCGCATTACCTGAGAACTTATCAAAAACATGTTCAAGAAGGCCGCTACCGTGTAAAATACTGCTGTTGATAAACTGTCTTTCCCCTGAGACATTGGCAAGCACAAGGGTTCTTCTCTTTTCCTTTTCGCGTAAGCAGGAGAAAACGTGTTCATTCTCCGGATCGATTAACCTGAAAGAAGAATCGCCCGAAAACTCCGGAGAGCTTTTTCGGATACTTATTAATCTCTTTATTTGGGTAAAGATACGATTCTCCACACTGCCTTCGATTTTTCTTCGCTCGACTTTATCCCAGTCAATTTTTGGACGATGCATCCACCGGTTATCGTATCTGTGTACGGGATGGTTGCGGTAGAAATAGTCATTTGTGTATCCCACCTCGTCTCCGTAATAAAGGATGGGCAGGCCGTCTATAGACATCACCAGACTGTAGAGGAGGATAATCTTACGAATGCAAATATCTATCTCTAATCTGTTCCCCTCTTCCAGAGCTTTCTCAAGCCCCACCAGAGAGGCAGTGGTACCGGATATTCGGGCATCCTGGTTTTTGGGATTGAACATGAAGAGAGAACCTCTTGCCGAAGAGCCTGGAAACTTACCCGTGTAATACTCCTGAAGAAACTTCCTGTGTAAAAAAGGGTCGTAACCTACCTCTCTTGCATCCCGGTCGGAAAATCCCAGACCGATATCGTCATGACAGCGTATATACACAAGCCAGCCTGTACCTTGCGGATTTGGAGGGGTATTTTCAAGACCCTTTCTCAACATTCTTGAGTTGGTGGTGGCAATAGCATCCCAGAAAAACACCATGAGAGAGGCGTGATAGGCAAGATGACTCTCTCTGCCTGCAAACTCATCGGTTCCAAAATATTTTACAATTTCTTCGGGTTGAACGATTGCCTCTGCGATAAAAAGCACACCCGGACATACTATCTCTGCACATAGGCGCATCAATCGGAGGATAATATGGGCTTCTTCCAGATTCTGCCCGGTTGTACCTATCTTTTTCCACAGATAGGGCACCGCATCCAGACGTACAATGTCCACACCCTGATTGGCCAGAAAAAATAAAATTTTTACCATCTCAATAAAGACCGTGGGATTGGTATAATTGAGATCCCACTGAAAATTGTGGAAAACGGTCATCACCCATTTCTTTATCTCCGGAATCCATGTAAAGTTACCGGGAGCCGCTTCGGGAAATATTTCGGGAAAGGTCTCTTCGAATTGGTCGGGAATACTCCTATCATCGAACATATAGTAGTAGTTCTGATAGTATGGGTCTCCTGAACGGGCTCTTTTAGCCCATTCATGTTCATCGGAGGTGTGATTCACCACCAGGTCCAAAATCAGATACATTTTCTCCTTGCGGAGCTCCCAGGCAATCCTGCGCAGGTCCTCCATTGAGCCGTAGCGTTCGTCGATTCTGTGATAATCGCTTACAGCATAACCGCCGTCGTTGTTGCCTGCAGGGCACTTCAACAGAGGCATCAGGTGCACAACATTTATACCGAGCTCACGGAGATAGGGAATTTTTTTTAAAAACTCTTTCAAATTACCTGCATATTGATCCACGTATAGCATGGTAGATACGAGCCGGTTACTTAAAAACCATCCGGGGTCTAACTCCCTCTGTATATCAATTTGCCTTAACTCATCGGGTCGTGAGTGATAGTTCTCTCGAAGAGCTTCCATCAATTTTTTAAATGAGAGATGAGAATCTCTTCTGTTTCCGTATAGTAGTGAGAAGAGAAAACGGATATCCCTGTAATTTGCTTCCATGCGAGCATCGAAGTCTGCCAAGTCTACCCCTTTATACCACTGGAAGCTACTGAACGGACGAACCATTTCTGGAACAGGAGGAATATTACCAGAAGTGGTATGGTCATCATGGAAGCAAAGGAGAAGATATCTCCCCACATTTTGGGATCCTGGCTGAAAAACTGCTGGATAGCCACAGGAAGCGGTCTGTAAGTCTCAAGCCTCGTTACCATGAGAGGCCACAGAAACTGACCCCACCTGATAATTGACTGTAAAATAGCCACCGAAGCAAAGACCGGGCGGGAGAGGGGAACGATTATCATGCTGTATATTCGAAAAACACCGGCACCGTCCACGATAGCCGCTTCATCCAGGTCTTTTGGCAGTCCTATAAAGAATTGATAGAAGAGGAATATAAAAAACGGTTCTGCGACAAACGGAATAATCTGGACATGGTAGCTGTCGATCCATCCGAAACGGTTTACCATTAAAAGGAGAGGAATAACTACCGATTCTACAGGGATAATAATAAGGGATATGATGAGACCGACCAGGAGCTGTCTTCCTTTGAATTTAAGGCGTGCAAGGGCAAAGGCGAACATACTATTTATAACCAATCCTCCCGCTACAGTACAAACGGTAATAAACACCGAGTTATACATAAACCGGCCGAAGTTCATCTGATCGAAGACATCGATATAGTTCTTAATTCCAAGATCGCCGTAAGGAACAAAACCAAGAAGAGAGCTCATATCTCCGATAATCTGGGTTTCACTGTTTTTTATGGATGAGACAAACATGAATACCATGGGAAAGAGAAAAAAACAGGCCAGGAGGATAAGCAGGAGATAATCTTTAAACAGAAAGATAAAGCGTAAGAATCGATAGGTAAAAATCTTCCTTCTTTCTATTGAGTTTAAAGAATTAGCAGTTTTTAAGTTGGCCATATCAGCTCACTGCCCTCTCTTCTTTCATTATTA
The DNA here is from genome assembly GCA_003645645.1 of Spirochaetota bacterium. Classification (GTDB taxonomy): domain Bacteria; phylum Spirochaetota; class Spirochaetia; order SPDA01; family B32-G16; genus B32-G16. The sequence goes on from QNBH01000035.1 coordinate 13,593, forward strand.
GCTTTTGAATCAGTGAAACAGCCAGAACTATAAGAAAAAAGATCACTGCAATCGCCGAGGCATATCCAACCCTTAACTGGCGGAATCCCTGCCGGTATAACAACACCATGGTCGTCATGGTGGATTCCATGGGACCTCCCTGGGTCAGTACCCAGACCTGGGTAAATAGCTTAAAAGCCAATATTGTGGTCGATATGGCTACAAAGATAGTGGTGTTTCTAAGCTGTGGTATTGTAACATTGAAGAATTGCTGCCAGGAGTTGGCTCCATCCACCCTTGCCGATTCGTAGAGCTCGTTAGGGATATCCTGCAATCCCGCCAGGTAAATGATCATCTGGAATCCCACGCCCTGCCATATAGAGAGAATCATGATCGCAGGCAGGGCCAGTTTGGGGTCATGAAGCCACTCAAGAGGTTGCACGTTTCCGAAGGTTATGGATTGTAGTAACCTGTTTATAAAACCTCTGTCGGTAGGGTTGAAAAGGAAGCCCCAGACAATGGCTACCACGACCATGGCGGTAACCACGGGACTGAAGTAAATGGTGCGGAAGAGGTTTTTAAACTTTAATTTTTTATTAACCAGCATGGCAAGACCGAGTGCAAAGGAGGTCTGAACCGGAACCACCACACCTGCAAAGTAAAAATTATTAAGAATGGCACGGTGGAAGGTGCTGTCACTCAGTAGTCGGATGTAATTGGTTAACCCGATAATTCTTGTGGGCAGGTTGGGATTCGGGATCAACCGCTGATTCGTCAGGGAGAAATAAAAGGCAAGTATAAATGGGACGATTAAAAAAACAAGTAAAAGAGTCAGAGCGGGAGCGGAGAAAAGCCATGCTGCAACTGCCTCTTTTTTCTTATGTGCCTGTAGAGTGTTTCTCCCCTTTAAAACTGTACCTTTCTGTGTTGTTTGATCGGACACATTTTCCTCCCTGTTTAGATTTTACCTGTAGCAGGAGACCACCCGGAAGTCAGGTGGCTTTCGCTACTCGATGTTAGAGGAATGCAGACACAGCCTGACTCTTACCTCAATATCACGGCAAGGTGCCGGTTGCAATAGATTACAAAAGGGCCGGCGAAGATAATCTAATCCGCCGGCCCTCTTTTTTACAGAGTAATCTTTATTCGGGTATGGGATATCCTTCGTTGTCTTTTATATCCTGATCGATCTTCTGGACAGCCTTATCCAGTTCTTCCTTTACATTCCCGCCGGTTATAATATTTTGCACTGCCTCGGCAAATGCTTGGGTGATGGTCGGATAGGCGGGTGTAATGGGCCTTGGTACAGCCACACCCCCTCTAAGCTGATCTGCAAAGATCTGAAGGGGGCCTCCCTCGCCGTAAAGCTCGGATTTTGCAAGAGCAGACTTACGAGAAGGTACTGCACCGTTGGCGTTTGTCATAAACAGAATCTGGCTTGGCTGCATGAGATAGCTTAAGAACTTCCAGGCGGCTTCGGGGTTCTTCGATTGAGAGGTAATACCCCAGCACCATGAACCCATTCCTGTTACGGCTCTGTCGCCGAGTTTTGGCATGGGAATGAGTACGAGATTATCACCCAGCCCATTTCTGTGTGGCTGCCACATCCAGTGTCCCACCCAGGATAGAGCAGCAATTTTCTTTCCGTAAAAATCGTCATCTCCAGGTGGTCTTATTATGGAATAGCCTTCCTCGAAAAGGCTCTGGAACCATTCCATGGCCTTTACGGCCTCCGGACCGTTCAAAACACCCCCGGCAGACTGGTAATCGCTTCTGTCGATCAGGTCACCGCCAAAACTTTGAATAATAGGAGAGAAACCGTATGTATACCACTCACCCTGACCGTAGTTAAGCTTGAAGTCTATGACATACTCGGTTTCTGGCAGGGCCTGAAGTTTTTCAAGAGCTTCTTTAAACTCTTTAAAATCCCAGGGATCGTCTATTCCATTTGGGATCCTCACACCTGCCTTTTCAAGATACTCCCGGTTCCCCCAGATGGCCAGGCCGGAGTCGAATGTACCAAGTGCATAAATCTTACCCCCATAGGTACCTTGTTGCAGGATGGAGGGAAGCAGATCGTTTTTAAGCTCCTCTGAGATATAAGGATCGAGGGGAATGAGGTGCCCTGCCCACGCATAGTTGTACAGATTGGGACCATCAAAATCGAGAAGGTCGGGAAGATCACCGGAGAGGGTTGCTGCGCTTACCTGTTCGTTGTATGAGCCTTCGGGGAGGCGTACCGGATCCACTCTTACCTCGTTCTGCATGGAGTTAAACTCCTTTACCTGTGCATCCAGAACTTCCCTTTCTTCCCCTTTACCGGAGTGAAACCAAACCTTTATTACCGTAGGGCCTTCTACGGCCTTCTCCTTTTTTCCGCCTGCAAAAACAGGAAGGATAAGCAGAAGCATCAGAAAAAAACAGATTAGTTTTCTCATGTTTATTCCTCCTTTATCTAAAGATAGTTAGTGGAAGCGCTTCCAATTTTCATTATACGCTATAGCGCTTTTAAAGTCAAGGGATAGAGTCTAACTTCCACGGTCGACAAGTACGGGTTCCATGCACTCGAAAAGAGGGTGTTCCTCTTCAGAACTTCCTTTGCTTTGCACAAGCTCCACTATCTTCTTTGCGCCCCTTATTCCAATACTCCTTGCATCCTGGCGTATGGTGGAAAGTCCCATGAAACTGGAAATTATTAAATCGTCGTATCCTATAATCCGAATGTCCTTTCCGAGTTTTTCCTTAGCCCTCAATCCACCGTATGCAAGTTCATCACAGAAATAGAAAATGCCATGAACATCTCTCTTTTTTATTATTTCCTCTGTAACCCTGTACGATTCTTCCTCGTCTATTTCGATATCTATCCGGTCTTTCAGTTTCAAGCCCTTTTCATTTAAACCTCTGCAAAAACCTTCAAATCTCTCTGCCTGCTGTTGACTATCGATGTTCCTGCCTATGAAACAGATATTCCTGCAGTCTTTTTCGGCCAGATAGGAGGCGGCGAGCCTCCCCCCCTTCTGATTATCGAAAAAGATCGAGTTCTCCTCCCGATCCATGTAATCTAAATAGATAAAGCGTGTAAAGCGTGCTCTTAGAATCTTCTTTTCTCGCTCCGCCATAGGATAACCCAGTACCAGCAACCCGGAGAAGTTTTCCCTGGCTATATGCTCGAAAACCTGTTCTCTATTCTTACCGATGTTAAAGATGAGTAGATTATATCCTTGCTCATTTAATTCAGAATAGATTCCGCTTATTATCTCAAAGAAAAAGCGATGGGCTATCTCCGGGAGGATAATTCCAATGGTGGAATCTGAGAAGTAACCCGATGCAAGCATTTTTGCAATCTTGTTGGGCCTGTACCCCAATCTCTTTGCAGTAAGAAGGATTTTCTCCCTCGTTTCCTCTTTTACATATTCTTTTCCGTTAATAACTCTTGAGACGGTTCCGATCCCGAAACCGGAGGCTTCTGCCACATCTTTTATAGTTACCGCCATATCCGCACTTTTTAAATACTTTTAAAATTTTGGACCTGCACTTTCTGTACTCAATATTTCTTTTATAAACAATTCAACCACATCAGGGTCTACCTTCCCGCTGTTAGCTTCCTCTCTCAATATTGTAATTATTTTATCCATGGGTACACATTTCTTATAGGGACGGTCGGAGGCTGTCAGGGCATCGTAGATGTCCGCTACTGCCATAATACGGGATTCAAGGGGTATCTGCTCTTTACCTTTAACTCCATGAGGATAACCGGTCCCATCCAGTTTTTCGTGGTGTTTGAGTGCTATTTCCGGTATCTTTTTGTATTCATCGGGCCAGGGAATTTTGCTTACAAATACGTATGTGTGTTCAACATGGCTTTCTATTATCTTTCGCTCCTTCTCGTTCAGGCTTCCCTTTTTTATCTTTAGATTGAATACCTCGTTATCATCCAGAACGGGAATTATCTTTCCTTCCAGGTCGTAACATTGCAGTTCTCTCTGGGTTTCCAGGATTTCCCGGATTCGGGTTTCGGGATCACCTATCTGTACCGTGGGTTCGTTCAGGTCGCTCACTGATCTCATGATTTGACGCAATTTCTCAAGCTTCCTCTCCTTTTCTTTTCGAGCTTCGGAGGAAAGATTGGGTTTACTGTATTCCTGACAATATTTAAGTTCCAGGGTTCGGAAGAGGAAATTAAGACGCATCATCAAATATTCGAAATCTTTTGGAAAGAGTTTTTTCGATTTAAGAAATATGGAAGGATCTATATACACTTTGCCGAAGTCGTGGAGAAGACCTGCAAACTCCAGTTCTTTAAGCTGGGTGTCGGAGAAAGTAACATCGGCGAAGGGCCCTTCTGTAGTTTTATTGATGATATTCGCAATTTTTACGCATAGGTCGGCTACCCGGAAGGAATGACCCGAAGTAGCAGGGTCTCGAGACTCGATAGCGGTTACAGAAGCTTTTACAAACTCTTCAAATTGATGCTCTATCTGCAAGAGCATCCGGTTGTTTTCTAAAGCGATAGCTGCCTGTGCGGCGACTGCTTCCATCAGGTTACGGTAACGATGGGCAAAGGGTTTTACCTTTTTCTCGAAATCCTCCGGTTTTTCAAGCTTCACCTCGAAGGCTTCGTTACCCTCACTTCCCTCTACGGGCTCCTTGCTGTTTATAAGTTGGATCACCCCTATGATCTGGTCGAGATGATTCCTCATGGGTACAACCAGCATTGATTTTGTTCTGTATCCGTGCTGTCTGTCATAGCTGGGATTAAAGGAGATCTTCGAATTGGCTTCCAATTTATATACATCGGGAATATTCAGCGCCTCCCCCGTTACTCCTACATAACCGGCGATGGATTTGGTATCGAGTGGCAATGTAAACTCTTCGAGATGCATCGGTTTTGAGAAAGTATGGGAATACTTGAATCTGAGCCTCTTCTCACCGTTCTCCTCCTCAAGGATAAAAATGCTTCCTGCATCTGCACCGGTAATCTTTTTACTGTGCATGAGAATCTTCCGTAAGAGTTTATCCGGGTCTTTCTCCAGGGTCAGTGATCTGCCTATCTCGATGAGTGCTTCCTGGTCATTAAGGGCATCCTTGAGGCTGATTTGCTCTTTACCTTTTCTGTCCCTGCCGGCCAACATTTCATTGAAGGAGGAACGCGCTTTTTCCATAAGGAAGGTAAACTCCACCCCGGTAACGGGTGAAGTTCTTATGTCTATTACCGGAGGTTTGAAGAAAAGCTGTGGGGGTATATCTTCTCTTCGTGCTATCAATGCTACAAGGTAATAGAGATTATCCGTTTCGGATTGGAGAAAATCTCTTTCCAGTTCCAGGTACTCTTCCGGGGAGAGCAAGAAAAGGATTCGAACAGCCTCCTCTCCTCTGTTTGAAAGGATGGAAAGTGTAGTGGCTGTAATGTCTTTTGACAGGATCACATTGAAGTTGCTTTTCTCGAGGTTAATAAAATCTGAAACCAATTCTGAAACAACAGTAGTCGGATAATTGGGCTTAGCAGTCTCCATTTCTCTTCCTTTGAATCTTATTTTATTGACTTAAATTAATATTAGCAATAGTATGCGTAATGTAGTTTTCAAGATCAAACTCTGCTGTTATCTCAACAGCTTCTCCGGTGCGCAGGTAAAAGAGAAAGCTCTTTGCCTTTTTACCGGTAAGCTCTTCCGCAGCAAGTCTGTATACATACATCTGTAGATCGTAAGCCCCAGCTGAGATGGAGGAGTCTGTTTTAAAATCTACTACATATGCCTGGTCTTTGATCTGGAAGAGAAGGTCGATCCTGCCGTTTAAGTACTTTTCTCCGGCATAAGTGTTAAGAAGATAGGTGAAAGCCAGTTCTGTTTCCCTGTTTTCTGCATTTGCCGCCAGCTTCCCCAATTCAGATTGGAAAAAACTTAGGCACAGAGATTCTCCCTCATTGATGAGGTTTCCAAGCTCTTCGGGACGGAGTTTATTTTTTAAGGTTGTGGGTATCTCTTTAATAAACTCCTCTGATTTAAAAGCGCCGTCTATCTTTTTTTTTAGAATGAGATGGGTAAGTTCCCCAAAAGCCGCCTCATCTTCATGGCCAGTAGGCTGGATGCCCCCAGTTCTTAAGTAATCGGATTTGGCTTCTTCGGGTTTTACCATGCTAACGAGCTCGGTTACAGAATACTCCTCTCTTTCCCCATTGAACTCTTTTATCTCGGATGTTTCGTATACCCTTTTTAGCTCTTCAATATGGGCTCTCCTGCTCTTTACCCTGTGTTTCAGGTATTCCTCCTCCGAAACATCTCTTATCTCTTCCAATGAAAAATGTAAGCCTGGAATATCCGGTGGTGTGGACATTTCGTCTGTATTCCAGCCAATGGCCGAAAATAACATATTGATCATCGCCTCCGGGCTGTTCCTGTTTCTGCTATTGTGGCATCCTGAAATAACCAGATGATATTGAGCCCGGGTAAGAGCGACATAGAAAAGCCTTCTAATCTCGGCTAAATCCTTTTTCTCGTTCTCCTCTTTCCCTATTCTGTAAAAATAGTTGTACCTTTCCCTTTCTTTTATGCCGCCACTGTTCTTAACCACGTTTATAGTCAGGCCGAACTCGCCGGAAATATAATAGGGAGCAGAACCTATTCCCGTTTTTCTGCCCAAATTGCCTGTATTCGCCAGTATAACCACCGGAAACTGAAGCCCCTTTGCCTTGTGGATGGTTAACAGTTGAACTCCCCTGGATTCCTCCTTTACTATCTCCAGATCGGATATTCTCTCGTACTTCCCCAGGTTTGGCCTTATAAAATCAAGAAACACCGCGAGGGATTCCCCCCTCCTGTCTGCCCTTTGGGCAAGTTCTAGAAAGTAATCGTAATACTCAATATAGCCTTGATATTCACTGTTTCTTAGCAGAGTGTACCTGTAGCCAAACCTGTACCATAGATGACGGATGAGCTCTGCTATGGGTATCCTGTCTGCATTGTTCTGTACAAATTCAAAGATCGCCTTTCCCATCAGATACTTCTCTCTGTCTTCAATATTAGCAATCTTTTCTGCCTCTGTTTCAAAGGGAAGGGTATATTCCGCCAAAATGGTTATGAGTGATGTATCGGAGATATTAACAAAGGGTGATCGCAGGAATCCTGCATAGGCCGTTCGATCGGAGGGATAAACCGCCAGTTGCATCACGTTATACATATCGTTTATCGGTGCTTCCAGAAACAGTGCTCTCACATTCTGAGTTGAGTAGGGGATACCAAACCTGCGAAAGGCTCTTTCGTACTTTATCTGATTACTGGTTGATCTCATAAGAAGTGCGAAATCGCTGTAATCGGCGGTTTTGCCGTCCGGCAGAGGAAGGGTTTTATTTTCTACACATCGCTTTATATATTCGGCCAGACAGTATGCTTCCGAATCATCGCTGTGCAAAACGTTTTGCGGAGTTTTCTCACCTACCGGTTTGTAGAAAATTTTAACCTGCGGCTCTGTTTTGAGTCTGGCTTCCGCCTTTTTAAGGGGTTCGAACCGTGCATCGTAGCTTTGGGTGGGATTTGCCATCACTTTCTCGAATATTAAGTTGTAGAAGTTTATAAGACCGGGCTCACTCCTGTAGTTATAATCGAGTGATATTTTACTTCCACCGGCCCTTTCGATTTCCGTTGTAAGTTGCTTGAAGACGCTTACATCCGCTCCCCTGAAACGGTATATGGACTGCTTCTCATCACCAACTAAAAAGAGTTTATCCTCTTCGAGGTCTTCTGGTTTTGGTTCCTCCGTTAGTCTGTCTTTCTTTTCTGTCAGAAGGTATAGCAGTTTTTTCTGTAAGAGATTGTTGTCCTGAAACTCATCGATCATTATGTATTTAAACTTCTCCTTGTAGTACTGTCGAAGCTTTTTATCTTCGGTTAGAATGCGAACCGCCATCTCTACGGAATCTCTGAAAGAGAGAACCTTCTTTTCCCTCTTTTCGGTGGAAAGTCTTCTCTGGAATTTGCTCAAAAGATCGAATATGCCCTTTGTGAGTTCTCTTTCCCGAAGCCCCTCGATTATCTCTTCCAGCAAGTTAA
>QNBH01000036.1 GCA_003645645.1 Spirochaetota bacterium
CTATTTGCCCCACTGAATAAGCCGTCTTCTATAAAAATCACCGAACTACTTGCCATACCATTATAACCTGGGCGTGCCTGAATTCTTTTCTCTTGTTGTTTAACCGTTCTTTCGCAGGCAGATTGATGGGTAGAGAAACTTCTTCCAATATTGTATTATACTGTTTTGAAAGTGGTACCGGATAAGTCGCCACGGAGAGGTATCTGTGAGGACTTACAATAACACATCACCAATCTGATTACAGGAGAGACCATGGGTCTAATCGATGCCAAATCAGGACAGGAGTTAAAATTAAGCAGAAATCAACTGGAAGAGGCTGCCAGGGAAATGAGGCTTTTAAGCATTTTAAGCATTCATGCAGCAGGATCGGGACATCCTGGAGGAAGCCTCTCCATAATGGATATAGCCTCGGCGCTCTTTCTAAACGAAGCCAGGCTTAAGCCAGCCGAACCCGATTGGGATGAGCGCGACCATATTGTTTTTTCGGCTGGACACAAAGCACCGGCACTCTATGTTGCACTGGCAAAGGCAGGTTTCTACACCTATGAGGAGCTAATGAGCCTTCGGAAGCTGGACAGCCCCTTCCAGGGGCACCCTCATGCTCCTAAACTAAGGGGAGTAGAGGTTTCTACGGGTTCTCTGGGACAGGGATTGAGTATCTCGGTAGGGCTTGCCCTGGCAGGGAAAAAAGACAGAAAAGGATACAGGGTTTATTGCATAATGGGAGACGGGGAACAGCAGGAAGGCAGCATCTGGGAAGCTGTAATGGCCGCATCCAATTACGGGCTTGAGAATCTCTGCGCAATAGTGGATCGTAATCGTCTCCAGATCGACGGATGGGTTAACGATGTGATGAACATCGATCCGTTAAAAGATAAATACCAGTCCTTCGGATGGCATGTTGAGGAGATAAACGGACACGATATGGGTGAGATTCTCAATGCATTTCAACATGCAAGGCAGGTCAGGGGAAGGCCTACGGTTATTATCGCCAACACGGTAAAGGGAAAGGGGGTATCTTTCATGGAGAATGAGGCGGGATGGCACGGCGTTGCCACGAAAACCGAAGAGCAGTTCTACCGGGCTATACAGGATATCTCCTGTACAACAATAGGCAGAGACCGAATTGAACAATTAATGCAAGCAGCGAAAAATTATCAAAAAGAGGTAGAACAGAAACTCAAGGAGGAGCTTCCCGCATTTTCTAAAATTTACTGGTGGAATACCGGTTCCGATATGAAGGTGGATTTTGAGGCTACTCGCTTCGGCTTCGGTAGATGCCTGGAAAAGTACGGTGATGATCCGAGAGTGTATACAATTCATGCCGACATTTCAGACTCCATAAAGATATCCGATTTTGAAAAAAATCACCCCGAAAGAAAAAATCGTGTTATAAGCACAGGAATCGCCGAACAGAATATGATGACAATAGCTGCCGGATTTGCTCTGGAGGGTAAAATACCTGTAACTGGCACTTACGGAGTATTCGCTGCCGGACGCCCCTGGGACCAGCTTCGGACTACCGTCTGCTATGACAATTTAAACGTTAAGATCGGAGGCGCTCATGGTGGGATATCCGTCGGTCCCGATGGAGCAACCCATCAGGCTCTGGAGGAGATATCCCTGATGGCGGTGCTTCCCAACATGAATGTGGTTGTCCCCTGTGATTCCATAGAAACAGAGAGGTTGAGCCGGATTGTCATACTGGATATTCATGGGCCTGCATACATACGTTTTGCCCGGGAAGCTACTCCTGTAATTACGACTCATGAAACTCCCCTTTCTTTTGGCAGGGCAAATGTAATCCGTTTCCGCGGCAGAGAAGAGTATTTCAAAAAAGCCTTCGATACTGTTCTTGCAGATGATTATGAAGACGAGGGAGAAGATATTTCCTTGATTGCCTGTGGTCCCATGGTTGCAGAGGCAATGAGAGCGGCGGTCATTTTAAAAGAAGAATGTAATATCGAAACCCGTGTTTTAAATATTCATACTGTAAAACCGATCGATTATTTATCAATCAAGCGGGCTGTGTGTGAGACCGGAGCTGTAATAACCTGCGAAGAGCATCAGGCCGGAGGTTTTGGCAACATAATAGCAGGAGCAATCGGTACTCATAAGGATTACAGCACCCCTTATGTTTTTGATATGATAGGTGTAAAAGACCGGTTCGGAGAATCCGGCGGTCCCTGGGAGCTCATGACACGGTTCGGTTTAACGGCCGAACATATCACAGAGAAAGCAGTGCAACTGCTTGAACGAAAGAAAAGTGCTTGTTGAGAAGCGTTTCTTTTTGGAGCGTCATTAATCACTGCAGATTAAATTTTTAAAGGAGGAACAAACCGATGGCAGAAGAAACCAGAAAGAGGGCTAATCTTAAAGAAGGAACCACAGTGGAAAATCCGCCCGGAATCTTTAGAACCACCCTTGCATTTAACGATAACATTATGTTATGCCACATGGATATGAAAAAGGGAGCAAAAATCCCCCTTCACAGTCATCAGGCCGTTCAGGCAGGTTATATTATTATCGGTAAAGTTAAATTGTTCGACAAGGATGGACGTAGTTTTGTTGCAGAGCCGGGGGATAGCTGGTCTTTCGAATCAAACGAACAGCACGGGGCAGAGATAATCGAAGATTCGGAAGTCATAGAGTGCTTCTCCCCTATGAGACCTGAATACGTAGACTGAAACTCTAACCTTCTCCATCCAGTTGTCTTGTGATTTCCGGAATAACCTCAAAGAGGTCTCCCACTATGCCGTAATGGGCTACATCGAATATGGGAGCCTGAGGGTCCTTGTTTATGGCTATTATGATATCGGATGATTTCATTCCTGCAAGGTGCTGAATAGCGCCGGATATTCCGCAAGCAATATAGACAGTAGGTTTTACGGTTTTTCCGGTTTGCCCTACCTGATGAGAGTAGGGAATCCATCCTGCATCCACGGCGGCTCTGGAGGCTCCAACTGCTGCACCTATCTGCTCTGCAAACTTCTCGATTAAGGCGAAGTTTTTCGGATCCTGTAGGCCTCTGCCACCCGATACGATAATATCGGCATCTTCCAGACTTATTTTTTCGGTTACATCTTCGACAAAGTCAAGCACCTTTATGTATGGTTCGGGTATGGAGATGTGGTTAAACTCTACGATTTTACCCTGGTGGTCTTCGCCGACCTTCTCCGCTTCGTCCATCACCTTGTGTCTCACTGTGGCCATCTGTGGTCTGTGATTTTTACACAGAATTGTGGCCATTATATTACCACCGAATGCCGGTCTGGTCTGTTTTAAAATCTTTCTGCCATCGATTTCCTCTATAGAAAGCTCTGTACAGTCGGCAGTAAGGCCGGATAAAATCTTAGCAGCCACCGTAGGGAGGAGTGATCTGCCTATTACGGTACCCCCTCCGAGAAAGATGGCAGGCTTCTTCTCCATTAGTATCTCGCTTACCAGTTCCGCCTGAATATCCTCGGAGTAATCACCGATTTCGGGTGAGTCTATCATCCATACCTCATTCACTCCGTAAGAGATAAGCTCCTCTGCAAGCGGTCTTACGCCGTTTCCGAGTAGAATTGAGCTTAAGTTTTCTCCCAGATCCTTCTTTAATTGCTTAGCTGCTCCGATTACCTCCAGCACCACGGGAGCTAACTTTCCCCTGTGATGTTCTGCGTAAACGCAAATCCCTGCATGTTTAGAGATATCCTGCCCTTCGAAAGTCTGTCTGTAGATCACTATTGCTTCGAATTTTTTACATGCATCCACACAGGCTCCGCATATTGTACATTTTTCAAGATCGATAACCGCCTTCTTCTCCACCATTGTGATGGCGTCGTAGGAACATGCCTTTACACACAGCTTACATCCGGTACATTTCTCCGGTATTACCCTAATCGGTTCCATCTTTAATTCTCTCCTCATCACCTTTTAAGTTGATACCCGCTTTCTTAAGCTCTCTTAAAAGAGAAGCCACTCTCTCTTTAGTTTCACCATTCTCGAATATCTTGCCACGTGGTGATTTCGGCGGGGTAAAGATTTTAATTACCTGTGTGGGCGAGCCGGTCAGCCCGATCCTGTTTGGATCGACTTCCAGATCATCCTTACCCCACCTGATTATCTCCTTTTTTTTCGCTTTCATCATAGTCCGGAGTGACGGCAGTCTGGGTTCATTTATCTCCTTTACCACAGTTAGTACAACCGGTAGCCTGGTCTTAAGGCGAACATAACCTGTCTCAAGCAGTCTTTCCACGGTTATTGTTGTGTCCTCGTCAATTTGTTCGATTTTTCTTATGTTGGTGATACAGGGAATGCCAAGATTTACTCCCACACCGGGACCAACCTGGCCGGTATCACCATCTATTGCCTGTCTTCCCATAAGAATAATGTCGGCACCGCCCAGTTTCCGTATCCCCGCTGCGAGAGTATAGGCAGTTGCCAGGGTATCGGCCCCTGCGAAGGCTCTGTCTGAGAGAAGGTATGCATCGTCTGCGCCCAGACTCAAGGCCTCTCTCAACGCATCTTCTGCCTGGGGAGGACCCATTGAGAGTATGAGTACCTCACCTCCAAACTTCTCCTTTAAGCGGACACCCTCTTCTATTGCATAGGTGTCGAATGGGTTGATTATGGATTCAACGCCTTCCCTTATGAGTGTATTTGTTTCGGGGTTTATCTTTACGTTGGTTGTATCAGGTACCTGCTTAATGCATACAATTATCTTCATTTAAAATACTCCTGAAGAATTTTCAATTTTTACCGCTAGCTTACAGCCCCAAAAATGGGATGTTGACTCCTTTGGCCTTCCCTTTCGATCGGAGTTTTTTCTCGAAGGTGTTAACAAATCCATTAAGTTTCTATTTTCTATTCATTACCGTTAAATCTGTCAAGACTCAAGTGCTCTATCAGCAGGGTTTTTTCTCCGGTAGCAATATATTTAGCCAGATCCCTTCCGATTGCAGGACCTTCGATAACACCGTTCCCCCCACAGCCTATTGCCAGAACATAACCTTCAACAGGAGTATCACCCAGTACGGGCATGAAATCCTTTGGCTCAGCCCTGTATCCCAGCCAGGAAAATGCCACACCGCTTTCAAGCAGTCCGGGCACATGTTTTTCCAGCTCTCCGAATAGAAACTCCAGAAAATACTCGTCCGTACCTCCCCTGTCAGGGAGTGCGTCCGGATCCCAGACTCCTGCATGTTGAGGATCGCTTAAATCCATGGTCAAATGAGCTTTGCAGATAAAGATGTTATCCCCTTCGGGTCTTGCGTAGAAAGTTGGATATTTGAGCACGGGAAACTGGTAGTCGAGCTTCTTTTTGGGGGGAACCAGAAAAAACGCCTCCGCCTTTGTGTGCCAGATGGGCAGTTCCAGCCCTACCATTCTTCCGGTATAGCGGGTCCATGGACCGGAAGCATCCACCACTAAATCCAGATCGAAGCTTCCGTTGTTTGTCTCCACACCGGTAACTCTATCTCCCCTCATATTAATTTTCTCTACTTTAGTGGAAGTCAGTACCTGCGCTCCGTTTTGACGCATCTTTTTTGCGAAGGTATTCGAAGCCATTGTACCGTCAAAATAGCCGTCATCTGCTGTCCAACCTGCACCGAGGATTCCCTCAAGACTTAAATCCGGTACTATCTTTCGAATATTATCCTTGTCGGTTATATATTCACCTTCGTAACCTGCCGATTTTGCAAGGGCGATGCCTGTTTTGATAAATTGTTCTACATTTTCATCGGTAGCTACCACCAGAGTTCCCGTATTATCGAAACCTGCAGAACCCTTCTCTTCTTTCTCCAGATTTGTGTAAGTCTGAAACCCGTACAGCCTTACATCCCAGTACTTGTGGCTCAAGGAATCATCGAAAAGACACACTGTTCCTGCCGTTTTCGCAGTTGTTCCCGAGCCAATCTGACTTTTCTCAAAAAGAGTAACATCTATACTATTATAGAGGCTTAAATTGTAGCCCAGGGTTGTCCCCACAATCCCGCCTCCAATAATCCCTACTCTTTTTTTTGCCATAGTAATTCCTCCGTGTAAGTTAAATTATTGTGGAAGACTGACGCTCTGCGAAGCCTTCTAAACCGAAATTGGAGCTGACAGTCCTCGCTACGCTCCTCCTGCAGCTCAATTTGGTTATCTACTGAAACCGAACTCACTGCCCGAGCGATATTAAATCCGCCTTATTTTCTAAGAAAAACCACCTTCTCCAGTCCTGTTCTCCTACCCTTTTTTTCTTTCTCTCTGCTGAAGCCAATGGGTACTACCGCAATTAGCTCATACTCTTCGGGAGCACCGCACAATTTTCTCACCTCATCCATTTTGTTGCGGATTTCCGCAATCCAGACTGCTCCGAGACCGAGTGCGTGAGCTGCCAGAAGCATGTTCTGAATACAGGCTCCCATGGTATTGGCATCCTTAACCACGTCGTAGGTAACGTTGTGATCGAGAAACACCGCTATTATTACCGGTGCGTTTTCCAGAATATTGGTATGTATGGTCTGTTTGGCTATCTCCGATTTGAGTTTTTTATCCTTTACAACTGCAAATCTCCAGGGTTGATTGTTCTTCCCCGACGGCGCCCAGATGCCGGCTGTGAGTATCTTCTCTATAAACTCATCTGGAACATCCCTATCGGTGTATTTGCGAATACTTCTTCTCGTTCTGATTGCTTCCAGAACATCCATGGCAAAGCTCCTTGTTAAATATTATCGTTCAGTCTCTGCAAATCTCCGTGCCCCCTCTTCCATAGAGAACATCTTTTGCATGAGCCAGGTGGCCGATAAAGGCCTTTTTCCCATTGGCGCCTTCCATGAAGCGAATACATGCCTTTACCTTCGTTAACATGCTACCGGCAAGAAAGTGCCCCTCGTCGAGATATTTTTTCGCCTCGGATATGGTCATTCTGTCTATGTCGGCTTCATCCGGCTTATGAAAGTTGATCTTTACCTTGTCTATATCTGTTAAGATATAAAACTCATTCGCATCTATGGCCTCCGCCATCCTCTCCCCTGCCAGGTCCTTATCAATAACGGCAAACACTCCCCGTAATCGGCCGTCTTCCTTAATTACGGGTATTCCCCCGCCTCCGGAGGCGATGACCACATAACCCATATCAAGCATGTTTTTTATAGCTTCGCTTTCTATGTTTCTTATGGGATCCGGGGATGGAACGACTCTCCTGAACGGCCTATCGGTTGATTCCAGAGGTTTAACCTGTTTTATGACCATGCCTTTCATTTTCTTATCCAGGTATTCTTTACCCGCCGGCGGGTTAAGCACATACCCCTTCTCCTCTACGAGTTTCTCTGCTTCCTCTTTTGAAAAAAACTCTCCCACCGGTTTGGTGGGATCGAGGAAATCGGGGTCTTCCTTGTCAACCAGCACCTGATTCACAAATGCGACTACTCTTCCTTTTTCTCCCAGTTCCCTTCGCCAATCGGTGCATTTAACGAGCTCGTTCTGGAGTGATCGCATTAACATGTACCCTATCTGCCCCTGGGTCATCGCACCGATTATGTCCAGATCCTGAGGGGGAACCAGATCCTGGGCTTCCTCCTGTTGAACCAGTAGATTTCCGCTCTGGGGGCCGTTTCCGTGTGTGATGGCCAGTCGATTTTCAGGACCGAGTGAGCCCAGCAGGTCCACAATTATTTTTGCAGTTTCCTCACAGTTTCTAAACTGTTCTTCCGAAGTTCCTCTCTCATCTGCCTGTTTGATTGCGTTTCCACCCATTGCTATAAGTACTCTGCGAATCATCTTTTTATTTCCTCCTTAAGAAAATTAAATTGCCATTTTTTGCGGAGACCAACAAAAGAGGGTACGGCGACTCCGTAAATCTGCTAAAGTTCTTCTATCCTATTGCATTATCAGGCTCATGATTGCCTTTTGAGCATGAAGTCTGTTTTCGGCTTCCGTCCAGGTAGCCTCAGCCCGCGGGCCGTCGAGCACCTCATCTGCAACTTCCATTCCTCTTTCGCATGGCAGACAGTGCATGTACTGGATATGGTCTTTGCCCATCTTCATCCGCTTTTCATCCACTATCCAGTCTTTGTACTTGTTAAAAAGTTTGGCCATCTCCTCGTGCTTCGGTTCTTTTTCAAAAGGAGGAAGCAGATCGAGACATACATGATTTTTCCCGTAAATAATATCCGCATCCTCGAAGGCGTCCTCAAATCTATCCGAGGTCTGGTATGTGCCTCCGTTAGCTTCTACGTTGGCCTTGATTGCAGCCTCAATCTCAGGATCTATCCTGAGCTCTGGAGGTTTGGCATATACGATGTTAGGTCCAAAAAAACTTGCCGCATACATAACATCATGATGGGGAGCTATGGGTTTCTTTGTGCTTCCCGAGTAGGTCCATGCGACACCTACCTTCAAACCCCTTAAATCACGGCCAAAGTACTCCCACATGGTCATCACATCCGCCGTACCCTGGCATGGGTGATAGATGTTATCTTCCATGTTGATAACAGGAATTGTCGCCCACTTTGCAAACTCCTTTATAACCCTTAAGCCCTTGTCGTACTCCCAGTCAACCACATCACCGAGAATACGGATAGCAATTGCATCACCCATACCGGAGAAAACCCTGGCCATATCGGATATCCTCTCTGTCTGGTAAGGGACATCTTCTCCTTCCAGGGAAGGCACGCGGGTGGCGCTGGGCTGGAGAAAGTGTCCGTTGCCTCCTAACTGAAATATACCGGCTTCGAAACTGTTCCTTGTACGGGTCGAGGGGTTGAAGAACATCATAAAGAGTGTCTTCCCCTCCAGAAGCTTGTGCGGCCTTCTCACCGCGTAGTCCTCTTTAAGCCTTAGAGCCATCTCCAGTATGGTCTCAAGCTCGTGCTTGCTGAAATCACGTAGTGTAATAAAATCGCGTCCTCTCAATGCTTTTGTTAACATGATATAATCTCCTTTCTTTCTATATAAATAAAATTTTTTTTATCCCTCTCCGAACTGTTTTCGCCACTCCTTACCTATTTTCTCCATCTCAGAATCTGCACCTGTGCGGCGCATCCTGTGCAGGTGGGGAAGACCGAGCTGCCACTCCTGCATCCACCTGGTGGCAAAATCCCCCCTCTCTGTCTCCTCGAATATTTTCTGTATCTCATTGTAGTTAATTACTCGTGGACCGTTTGTTCGCACTGCAAACTCACATGTTCTGCTGCTAAGCTTCGAGATGTACTCTTCTATACCTGTTTCATCCATTACATCCACCACAGAGCGGAGAGAACGAATCGCCTTCGCGTATGCAAAGTAGGGGTTATACCCGTTCTTAACCATGGTCTCAAAAACAGCCTTCATGAGATGTATGGTTCCTCCGTAGAGTACCTGTTCTTCGAAGTTATCCCCTTCGGTTTCTTCCTGGAAGGATATCTCCACGACCCCAACCCTGGTACTCCCTGCTCCCTTTGCCAGAGCTAAAATTATGTTTAGTGCATCGCCTGTAACATCCCTGTCAACTGCCACAGCGCCATATATCCCAGAACCTGATAGAAACTTCTCCCTTACCAGATGTCCCGGTGCATTTGGAACAAAAAGTACTACATTTACATTTTCAGGAGGCACTATCCCCCCGTAGAGGACATTGAAGCCATGGCAGAAGCTTAAAGTGCAGTTCGGCCTTAAATTACTGTGGATAGCTTCCTTGTAAACAGTGGGTTGTACAGGATCTGCAAGTAAAACGTGTACTACATCCCCTTTTCTGGTTGCCTCATCTATAGGCATAACTGTAAATCCGTCTTTTTTGGCCTTATCCCAGTCAGGGAACTGTTCTCTTGGTCCTGCCCCTACTATCACCTTAAGCCCACTGTCTCTTAGACACTGAGCCTGGGGTCCCCCCTGAATACCATACCCGAGTACGGCAATTGTTTTATTTTTTAAAATATCCAGATTAACATCCTTATCCCTGTAGATCTTGCTACCCATTTCAACTCCCTCCTTAATAAAAATGCCCTTAACCGGTTATGGTATCATCGGGAAGATCGACTACCGGTACAGAATGTTATAGGTATCTGAAATGGATATCATTTTTTTAAATGATACCCATCTATGTATTTACAATATTTTAATATAAATTAAAAAAATTGTCAAGCTTAAGGAGGCAAAAATATTAAGACTTTCCTTATGCTTCTTGCACTCTGTATAGCATTATAGGCCAATCATTGACAGAATGAGAGCCATACGGATAGATACACTGTACAATATGGCTTTAAAATAAATCTCTCCGGGACTTTTGTCGATGCGTAGATCCATCTCTCCCGGACGACGCGGTAGGGTGTGTGTGACATACAGCCGTTTATTTGCCTTGAAGGCTCTCTCTATTGTTTCGTATTTTACATAGTAGTTATCCATTATTTTTTTAAACTCTTCTGCATCTTCTCCCTTGGGTGCACTGCATCCCGGCAGATAGACAAGATCCATATCCGATATAAACTCATTGAACTCATCCTTGCTTTGATCGAAGACCTCCTTTACCTTGCTGTTAAAGTTGCGTACTTTTTGCATTATAGATTCAGGGGTACGAAGCCTCTCTAGCGAAGCCATATAAAGATCCGCTCCAAGTCGGGCTAAAGCGTAAGCCATGGAATGTCCCGTTCTAGCATGAATAAGATCCGGGCTTGCAATGCAGACCTTTAATCCTTCGATTTTTCCGTACATCCGCCATATAGTGTAAAGATCAAGCAGTGACTGAGTGGGATGTTCGAAGTGGCCAAAGGCTCCATTTATGACGGGACATTCGGAATAGGATACAGCCTCCATTGCCTCATTCTCATCGGGGTGCCGCAGTACAATAATATTGGCGTACTTTGAGACGACTTCCATCATGTCGTTCAAAGTCTCTTCCTTGGCTGATGAAGAAGTTATAAGAGGAGTAGTCTCTGTTATTACCATTCCACCAAGCCGGTTCATGGCTGTCTCAAAACTCATTCTTGTTCGTGTGCTGGGTTGAAAGAAGAGGGTGGCCATCTGACAGCCGGGCAGGACATTCAATTTCGATCTGTTCCATGGTTCTACCATGTACGCAAGTTCGAATAGTTTATATATTTGCTCATTCGTTAGATCATTTATAGATATAAGATTTTTTCCGATAAATCCGATATCATCTACCGATTTTTTCAAGGATCGCACTTCTCTTTCCATTTTTACTCCTTTGTTAGATATGACTTCCCCTCAACGGGGGGGGTTTACAACCATGTTGAGCCGCTGGCCGAACGAAGTGAGGACTATAAGTCCCAACTCGTTTTTCGAAAGGTGCGCGAAGTGTCGGCCTTCGACTATTTAAATTTATTCTCCGATTTGAAGATCCCCATCGAAATCTCTGTTTACGTCTTTATACAGGAGATACCTTCCTCTCTCCCATCCTGTAGAATAGAAAAACTGCGGACAGTAGGGTGCAATATAGATATAGTCATCTTTCTGTACTTCGTGATAATCGCCTCCTAACCAGTAGAGACCTCGACCTTCAAGCATATAAATACCGTGTTCCATGATATGACTCTCCACAAAGCCGAAATAGATACCGGGCTCAAAATTGAGAATGTTGAATGCCAGATCGTAAGAGATATCTTCTTCATGAGGGATCAGATGCTGTTCCATGTAGGTATCTACAGGAACGGCCTCTACTCTCTTCTCATTGCTTACTATCAATTGAGGTTTTACCCCGTCTATCTTTTTGTATTGTTTCTTCGTCCACAAAACCCTGCTCTTCCTATTACCGGTGTTCTCTATTGTAAAATCCGTCTTTTCCGGTAGATAGACATATCCACCCTCATCCAGCTCTCTCTTCTCTCCCTCGATTACCACCGTTAAATTGCCTTCCAGAACGAAGAGAAAATGCTCCAGCCTATTGCTGATCGGTTTTTCTGTTCCGCCACCCGGCTCAATATGGAGCTCATGCTGGATAAATCCCGCCCCCACAGAAGGGGTAACAAGTACCCTGGAGAAAGCCCCTTTGAAACCGGGAAGAACGGTCTCGACCCGATTTGCCTCGGGCAGAAGGTAATAAGAGCCCGGTTTTGTTACGGCTCTGCACCTTGAAACAATATCTGCTTCTTCAGGGATATACCTTTGATTCATCATAACCTCCGTAAATCCTTTTACTTTAAAAAAAATCAGCGCATCTCAGGCCGTCATATTTTACTTTTTATAGGCTGATAAGAAAATCTCCGAAAAACCTTTAAGCTTCTTACCTAAAGGCGCCGAATACCGCCTCCTTTTACTGTGGGTGATACCGTACTGATGGTAAAGCTCAATGAGCTTTAAGGCACATACAAAACCATCCAGCACGGGTACACCTGTTTTCTTCTCAAGTTCCTTATCGAAACCCGTCATTCCCGCGCATCCGAGACATATAACCTCGGCTCCGTCTTTTTCTATGGCAGCCAGAGCTTCTCTCTCTATCTTTTCCCTAACAACCTCTTCGCTTTCTTCCTTGAGAGCAGCTACAGACATACCTGTGGTTCTTACGGAAGCACACCTCGATCTTACACCGTACTTCTCCACGGCTTCTCTCAGCAGGGGCTTCCATCTGTCGTTTGTGGTTACAATACTGAACCTATCTCCCAGGGTGCAGGCAACCATTACAGAAGCTTTCGCTATTCCTATTACCGGTTTTTCAGTTATCTCCCTTATCGCATAAGTGGAGAGGTGATCGCTGTAACAGGCAATTATGAATCCGTCGTAATCGGTCTGATGCTCAAGGAAAGTTTTTACCGTGGCCGTTACACTCAACGCTTCATCATAGGAGCCTTCGATGGACTGTGGTCCCGAATCCGGTGAAATTACCTTAACCGTTGTTGTAGAAAGGGCGTATTTTTCTGCCGTCTTTTCCAGCGCTTTATTGAAGCTTATGTTTGTATTCGGGTTGATTGTAAGTATTCTCATTAAACCGATTCCTCTACAGTATTTCTCGAAAGATACTCTCCCCTTCCAGTTTTTACTTCGAAATCACCTTCACGAAAAATAACTTCTCCTCTGGAGATGGTCATTTTGACCACCCCGTAAAGCTCTTTCCCCATAAAGGGAGATAACTTATTCTTATAGAAAAGTTTCTCTTCGGTTACTTTCCATCTGCCTTCGGGATCGAAGAGAACAATATCGGCATCCGAGCCGGGATGAAGGCTGCCCTTTTTCGGATAAAGAGTGAATATCCTTGCAGGATTGTAGCTCATCATTTTTACAATGAGATTAAAGGGTAACCGCCGTTTTTTTACACCCTCCGTGAATACTACAGAAAGCATGGTCTGTACTCCGCTTATCCCCCCCCAGGCTTTCCAGATATTCCCTTCTTTTTCTTCAGCAGTACAGGGAGAATGATCGGATCCTATAACATCTACCATTCCTCTCTCTAAACATTTCCATAGAGCCTCCACCTCTTCTCTGCTCCTTAAAGGAGGCGCACACTTTGCTACAGGGCCGAGCTTAAGAAAATCTCTATCGGTTAGAGCCAGGTAATGGGGACATGTTTCGACGGTTATCCTGTTGCCTTCTCTTTTTGATTCGTTTATTGATTCAATACACCCGGGAAGGGTTGTGTGCAGGAAGTGCAGTCTTCCTTTACTGCTCGATCTTGTTTTAATAAATAACGCCCGGTTTACAGCCTCTTCTTCGGCTAAAGACGGCCTCGAATCGAGAAAAGCCTGAGGGTCTGTCCGTCCCTCCTCCTTAAACTTATTTGATAAGAAAGCAACCACAGACTCGTTTTCCGCATGAAGACCGAGAAGGGCATTCATCTCTCCTGTTCGGTTTAAAGCCTCAAGTAACTCCCTGTCATTTATATTTTTAAACTCATCGATACCCGAATCACTTAAAAAACCTTTAAATCCTACTACTCCACCCGAATTGAGTTCGCCCAGACAGGGGAGGTTAGCCGGTGTAACTCCTCCCCAAAGGGCAAAATCAATAATGGAGTTCTCTATGCCTGCTCTAATCTTATTCTCCAGTTCTTTCCTGGTAAGTGTACATGGTGTAGAGTTAAGGGGCATATCGATTACTGTAGTTACACCCCCCGCCGCCGCACTCCTGCTACCTGTTGCAAAACCCTCCCAATGTTCCCTTCCTGGTTCGTTGAAATGAACATGAGAGTCTATAATTCCGGGAAATACAAAAAGTCCCTCGGCATCTATCGCTTCTTCTGCTGTAGTGGCAGGTGCATTGGAAAGGAGACCTGCGATTTTCTCTTCTTTTATACAAATATCCGCCTTAAACGATTCGACCCCTGTAAAGATGACTCCGTTTTTTATTATCAAGTCATATCTTTTATTTTCCATGTTATGTTTTCCCCAATAAATAGCAGATTTGATGCTGGTATTTCTTAACCACCGAGATAAAACTTCCTGACATGATCGTTTTTTATAAGGTCTTTTGATTCCTGCTCTAAGACGATATTACCCGTTTCAAGAACATAGCCTTTATTGGAAATCTTAAGGGCCATCTTTGCATTCTGCTCCACAAGAATTACGCTTAGCTTCTCCTGCTCGTTTATTACTGTTATGGCTTCTCCTATTCTCTGTACCAGGTTCGGTGCCAGGCCGAGGGAGGGTTCATCTAGGAGAAGCAGTTCCGGCCTGGCCATGAGAGCACGACCAATGGCAAGCATCTGCTGTTCCCCTCCGCTTAATGTGCCACCCTGTTGTCGCAACCTCTCCTTTAATCTGGGGAAATAATCAAAGACCATCTCCATATCTTTTTTTATTTCCTGCCCATCCCTCCTGAGAAAGGCACCCATCAACAGATTATCCTTTACGCTCATAAACGGATATATATGTCTCCCCTCCGGTACCATGGCAATTCCAAGGGATACTACCTTTTGAGGGGGGAGGACATCTATTCTTTGATCCTTGAACCATATCTCACCCGAACCTATCTTCACCAGGCCGGTTATTGCCTTTAATGTAGTGGTTTTTCCTGCGCCGTTTGCTCCGATCAGGGTAATTATGTTTCCCTTCTCGAGGGTTATGCTTATCCCTTTAAGAGCCCTGATGTGGTCGTAATTGACCTCTATATCTTTCATCTCAAAGTACATCTTCAAGCTCTCCCTCTTCTTCCTTGCCCAGATAGGCTTCAATTACAGCTTCGTTTTGTTGAATTTCTGCAGGTTTTCCTTCCGCAATTTTTTCTCCAAAGTTCATTACTACTATCCTGTCGCTTATGCGCATCACCGCTCTCATATCGTGCTCTACCAGAATTACAGTTACTCCCTTTTGGTCTCTTATACCCCTGACCATCTCCATGGCTCTGTCCGTCTCCTCTGCATTCATTCCTGTGAAGGGTTCATCCAGCAGAGCAAGTTTAGGGTCTGCAGACATGGCAATAGCCATCTCAAGAGCTCTCAGATGACCGTGAGGTAAATTGCTTGCAATTTCATCTTTATACTGTTCTATACCGAAATAGTTGAGCAACTCTCTGGTTCTTCTCTCAACCTCAAGGTGATCTGCTTTAGCTCTGGGGCTATTAAAAAATTCCTCAAGATCGTTTGATTTGAAATGCAGATGATTTGCAACCTGCACATTGTGAAACACATCCATCTCTTTGAATACGGTAGTTTCCTGAAAGGTTCGAATTATTCCGAGCTTTGCTATTTTGTGGGTGGGCATTCCGGTAATATCTTCACCTTCAAAAATAATTTTCCCACTGGTAGGCCTGTTGTAGGAAGTTATTAAGTTAAACAGGGTGCTTTTACCGGCCCCGTTAGGACCTATAACAGCCAGTATTTCTCCCTTATCTACATGAAAAGTTAAATTATTGACTGCTGTTAACCCGCCAAATCTCTTGGTTAGATTTTCTACTTCCAATATAGCCACTTTCTACCCTTCCTTTTTTAAGCTTTTTCTGCCTGAATCGGGATTGTAACTTTTCAATAGCTTATCTGCCTCTGTGGTTTCCAACTCCTTCTCTTTTCGTTTCCCGAAAACTTTACCCAAGTTTAAACTCATAAGACCGTTGGGAAGCCACAGCATAAGTGCGATCATGATACATGCATATATTCCTTCCTGATATTTCTGGATAAACCTTAAAACCTCAAAAGCCCCTGTTAAAACAAAGGCACCAAGTATGGGGCCTGCCAGATAATCGAGACCACCCAAAAAGCAGTAGAGCATGAAGTATACAGAATCGTTTACCTGAAAGCTGGCGGGGAATATATTCTGATAGAAAACCGTAAAAAGCGAACCTGCTATGCCTCCCAAAAAGCAGCAGATCGAGTATGCCATTATTCTGTATTTTACGATATTTATTCCGCAACTTCGGGTCAGATCTTCACTTATCCTTATTGCCTTAAATATCCACCCTATGCGGCTCTTGTAAAGCCTCCATACTGCAAGAAATACTATAATAAGTATTGTTGCAGATAGATAGTAGAAGAAGATATTACTCCGCCCGAAATTGGGAATGATCGTAATACCTGCGATTGAAAGGGCTCCGGGTCTTGGTATCCCCATTATTCCGTTCCCGCCGTTGGTAAGCCCTTCTGCATTCAAGAAAATGAGCCTGAAAGTCTCTGTGAGACTCAAAGTCAACATTGCAAAATACACGCCTTTGAGGCGAAGGATGACGAGGCCGAATAAAAAACCTATCAGTGCCGCCAATAGCCCAGCCAGGAGAAAACTCTGCCAGAAGGAGAAACCTGCCTTCATGATCAATATGGCGGTTGTATATCCTCCTATGCCTGCAAATGCACCCTGACCGATATTTATCCTTCCTATGCTGAAAGTTATCCATACACCCAGGCTGGCGCAGCTCAAAAGAGATGCGGTAATTACAATGTTCAATAAATATCTCTGGTTTCTGAAAATTATTGGAAGGACAATCAGATAGATAAATAATAAGGTAGCTACTAATACAATTCTTGCATAATTTTTCTGGTTCATTTCTCTCGCTCCGATCTAACCCCAGGGTTTCCCCATTATTCCCTGAGGCCTGAAAATCAGCAGCAGTATTATCATGGCAAAAATGATAAGGTATGTCATCGATCCGGAAATAAGGCCGTAACCGAAGGATTCCACCATCCCCAGGAGGAACCCTCCGATTATTGCACCAGGTACTACACCGGCACCACCTATCATGATCATCAAGAAGCTTTTTATTGTTATTGGGGTGCCCGAACCGGAGAAAATCGGAAAGGTGAGAGCCAAAAGTCCTCCTGCAAGCCCGGCTAATGCAGCCCCTACTGCAAATCCCAGCATGGTTATTTTGTTTACATCGACACCCATCAAATAGGTTACTTCCTTATCCTGAGCCAGGGCGCGCAATGCTCTGCCTGGTCTTGTTTTGTAAATAAAGACCAGCAGTCCGATTATTAGAAGAACAGACATAAGAATTATGAACGCCCTGTCGGCAGGTAAATAGCCACCAAAAATCTTTATTACTCCGTGAATAAGTGGAGGTACTCCCTGCTCCTTATATCCGAATGCTATCAGAGCAATATTCTCAAGAAGCAAGGCCGTACCCATTGCCAGTAGCATGGAGCTCTCTTCTCTTCTTCCAAGGGTTAAGACACGTCGGAAGAAGAATTTTTCAAAAATAACGCCAATTAATGCCAGTGTCGGAATACACATAAAAAGAGCAAAAAAATAGTTAAGTCCAAAGACATAGTAGAAATAATAGACTACAAATCCGCCAAGCATGTACATCTGGCCATGTGCAAAGTTAAGAATGTTCATTATGGCAAATATAAGGGTAAGACCAAGAGCGATAAGTGCATAGGATAAGCCCAGCATTAGCCCGTTAAGAATCATCTGAATTACCATCTACCACCCCTCTTCTTTTTTAGCATATTTCTTTTATTCTATATAAAAATCGTCTCGAAGGAAATAACTCCGGTTTAAAATATTTTCCTCGGCTAAAACTGCATGAATTGCATTCATGTTCATGTATCAAGATTAAGACAGGGGGCACTACCTCTTAGAACAGGCCCCCTGTCGATTCTTTCAACCTTTAATCGCCAACACTACCCACAAACAGTGTTTCCAGTTCTCCACCTTTAACCTGATTTACCACCATGGGCACATCCAGTTGTCTCGGTTGTCCAAACCATTTTTCACCGACAAACCTGAACCTGCGATCACCTTTTACGAAAGGATTCTTCACATCTACATTGGGCATGGCCTTTTTAAAAGCCTCTACATCTGTTAGAGCTGCTTTTCCTGCAGCCTGAAGACCCCATATAATTGCAGGAAGAGCGTATACCTTTGTACCTGCCTCATCGTTCCATTCACCCGCAACTTCTTCGTAAACTTTTCTGAAGTATTTCATCTCTTCGGTCTCTATTTCCGGGGTGGTGGCACCGCCTACGAAGATAAACCCTTCTGCATTTTTACCTGCAACCTTGTTAAGTGTAACCAGATCCTGAGAGGTTTCGGTAGAGATTAACCCCTTATAACCCAGATCACGTGCTGCATTGAGGAGCAAAGGAGCATCACCGGGGCTTACACCGGAAAGCACAATAAGATCGGGATTGTTTTGTATTACTTTTGTCATTACAGGATAAAAATCAGTTGTACCCGGCTCATAGGTATCTTTCCATGATACCACATTGAGGCCAAGTTCGTTCGCGGCATCTACACCCCATTTTCTCTGATTGAGCGGATCCGGCTGATTTCTTGCAACAAAGGCTACTGATTTGATTCCCCTGTTTTCCATAAGCCACTTGTAGATAACAGGACCGCTCTGGTAAGAGGCGATCATACCAAGTATTGCGTTTTCATTGGGCGGTGAGAATAATTCTTTGTTGAAACTATAGGGAATGTATACCACCCCTCCGTCATGGAAGACCGGTGAAACGCTTATGGCCGTGTTGTCTACATTCGGTCCTATCACATAATGGAAACCCTCGCTCACAAGCCTCTCTGCGCCTGTTACTGCAACCTTCGGATCCTGCTTGGTATCGATACTGGTAACTTCGATTTTGTACTTCTGACCATCGATTTCTACACCACCCCTCTCATTGTAAATCTTTGCGTTTGCCTCCGCACAGTATTTACATACCAGGCCCCACGAGGCGGCATGACCGGTCATTACACCAAGAACACCGATCTTGAGCACAGGCATCTCTGTTTTTGCCTCTGCTTTTCCTGCCTCTTTCTCTCCTCCGGCGAAAGCTTGAGGAATTGCCAGAAAAGCCATCGCTGTGATAAGTACTACCGCCAGAAACTTCTTAACATCTTTCATCTAAACCTCCTGACTATTATGATATTTTAACTATAACTAGCAATATTATTAAAAAATTTTCAATACTTCTATTGAATTATTTTTAATTTTTTTTATAAATACCATCTTGATTTAATATCAATTCTTTAATATATTGTTTACCGTTAGTTACAACAATTCAATTTTTGGAGGGATTTGTGTCAGAAAAGATTCGACCAAGAGCTTTATCTGAGGAAGATCATAAAATTTTGCACATAATCTCTACTATAGTAGAGGGCATCGGAAGGCAATTCGGTAAGTTCTGCGAGGTAGTTCTTTTCTCTCTCGAGGACTTTGAGAATGCAATCGTTGCAATTAAAAACGGGCAAGTTACCGGCCGTTCGGTTGGTGGCCCCATGACTAACTGTGCCTTAAGCGCATTCAAGAAGGCTGATATGACAAGGGACGATGTATCGGAGCCTTTCTACAACAAGCGTAAAGACGGAAAAACTCTTAAATCCACAACCACAATCATTCGCAATTTCCAGGGGAAAGTCATCGGATTTCTCTGCATAAACTTCGACATATCTGCACCCTTTGCGGAAGTAATAGAGTCTTTGCTGGACCACATCTCCGGCGCTAAAGAGTTCTCCGAGCAGTTTCCCGCCACTGCAAAAGACCTGGTTGACACCTCCTTTAACGAGGTGATGGAAGAGATTCACCGCAGAACAGGTATATCTCCCACCCAGAAGAACAAACTTGTTGTGGAAGCACTCTACAAGAGGGGTGTCTTCCATGTAAAGAATGCCATCGATATCGTTGCCGATAAGCTCGGCGTCTCCAGGTATACAATCTACAACTACATAAGAGAAGTTAAGACAGCTCTGGGTGAGACAGAAATAGAGAAACTCTACGTGTAAATCTTGAGTTTATCCGGAATGTGTGGGGAAGATAAATATTGAGACCTCTTACACTGGCTCTGGCTCAGACAAACCCCGAACTCGGGAATCTCGAAGGTAATCTTTCAAACATTCTTAAACTCATCGAAGAAGCCGGCCGAAAGGGAGCCGATTTTGTGGTTTTCCCCGAATTGGCTTTAACAGGATACAATCAGGAGCTTTTAGGGGATAAATTGCTTGAGCTTGCTTTAAACTTAGAAGATAAGCCCATGAAGGATTTAAATGAGGCTGCCTGCGACAGTGGTTTGTATGTAGCTGTTGGATTTATTGAGAAACGGACGATACCGGGTGTCATTTTCAACTCGATAGCGCTGTTTTCCCCGGAAAGCTTACCACCTGTAAGTGTTGCCAAGGTGCACCTTTTTACAGCGGAGAAGCTACACTTCAGGGCTGGATCGGAGCTTAAAACATTTAAGATAAAACACGGTACTGTGGGGCTTTTTATCTGTATGGATATAGGATACCCGGAAGCCTCAAGAATTCTGGCCCTGCAAGGCGCTGAATTGTTGATAGCTCCTTCCTGCTGGATCAGGGAAGACGAGGATTTGTGGGAATTACACCTGCGGGCTCGTGCTCTTGATAATCTTCTGTTCGTTGCCGGCTGTAATCGAGCAGGTGTTGAGGGAAACCTATCCTACATAGGTCAGAGCATGATGGTCGACCCTAGAGGGCATGTCATCTCCCGGCTTAAACGAGATGATGAAGACAAACTGCTTGTAACGAAAATCGATTTAGACGAAGTCCCGAAAGCCCGTCGCCGGGCTTTACACTGGCTTGGCCGCAGGCCGGAATTGTACGGCCCTGTGTCGGATGTGAGGGTGGATTGAGAAGCGCTGGAATTGGAAATTAAAAAAGTATCATTGAATTACAAGGAGAGCACTTATAACTCCTTCCAGTCTCAAACTTTTAATGGTGTTCTAAGTCCAAACAAAGAGGATGGTCATCTACCCGGTATTTGCAGACGACCATCCTTCTTTTTTACAGTTTCTTTCTTTTCAGAATGCAGGCAATTCGGGTAATGATTCACCAAACCATTTTTTCGATAGCTTGTCTAGATCCCCACTCAATTTTTTCCGGTAGATAAAGACATTTACCCAATACAGCAGGTCAACCTCTCCCTTGCGTATACCGATATGGCATGGCGAGTGTTGGATAATGAATTTTCTCTCGATTTTTTTATGAGGATTTTGCTTTATCATAGTTGCAGCAATAGGGCTTCCCGTTACTATAAGATCAACATGCCCTGAAAGAAAAGCCTGTACGGTTGTAGCCTGATCATCATATCTCCTATAAAGGTTTCTCCAGGTTCCACTATTCGGGTGAGTAACGACGTGTACTCGGTAGACAGCCGGCTGATCGGGGAGTGGGTAAAAGTTCGTCTGTATGCCGAGCATCCGGAAGTATGGTATGCCCAGAGGTGTGTGGAGCGTATTCCCAGACTACGGGGAGAAGGGAAACAC
>QNBH01000037.1 GCA_003645645.1 Spirochaetota bacterium
ATCCTATTCAGTTTAAAATCTCAGATGATGAAGGGGATGTAATAATAGACGAATTAGTTGAATATGAGAAAGAAATCGAAGAGAAAAAGGATGATAATTTATACTGTATAATATGTGGAAATACTATAACTTCAGTTCTTTTCAGGACGACTGTACAGGGAGTTTACGAGCAAACTTTTACCAATCCAAGTGGCTATATATACAGAATTGGCTGTTTTAAAAAAGCTCCTGGTTGTACTCAGGCGGGAAGAGATACTTACGAGTTTACCTGGTTTAAAGGTTATTCTTGGCGTTATGCTTTATGTGGAAAATGTCATTCACATTTAGGTTGGGTATATCGTTCTTCTGGCGGAAATGGTTTCTATGGTTTGATCCTCGCTCGTCTTACAAACCAGAAAAACTAAAGTTAATGATTAAAATCTGGGGACGGAGGAGCTGAGAAGCTTCGATCTAAGCAAAGGGACGAAGGGAAAGATATAGAGGGAAAGTTATTAAGGTAACTTCAGAATAAAAAAATTAGAATGCTTAACCACTTAAAAAATTGAAAGAGGTAGCTATGGCAGAACAAATAGGAAATAAAATGAATATTGGGGGGATGTATCGCCCTTTAAATGAAGAACAGATAGAGAAAATTCACAATGCTTCTCTCTATGTACTTGAGGATATAGGTTTCACTTACGAGAAGGGAATCGAAGATGTGCTTTTACTCTTAGAGAAGGCGGGTGCTGGAGTGGACAATAGCAAGGCAAGGATTACCCTACCCAGGAATCTTGTTATGGAACAAATCTCCAAAGCTCCCGAAAAAGTAGTGCTCTATAGCAGGGACGGAGGAAACGATTTGAATCTTCAAAAAGATAACGTTTATATGGGTACAGGAGGTGCGGCTATAAAAATATTAGATCTCGAAACTGGTAAAGTTCGCAAGCCTCTACTACGCGATCTTTACCTTCTGGGTAGGCTGGTAGATCAATTACCTAATATAAGGTTCTTCCTCCGTCCCTGCATCCCACATGATATTCTCTCTGAGAAGGAATATGATGTAAATGTATATTACACCTGTATGAAAGCCACCACTAAACATGTGATGGGTGCTGTAAATGATGTGGACAACCTGAATAAAGTCATAGAATTGGCTTCTATGATTGCAGGGTCAAAGGAAATGTTACAGCAGAAACCCTTCATATCTGTGGTAACCTCTTTTGCAATAAGTCCCCTCAAACTAAGCACACAACCTACTTTGATAATGCAGGAGGCATGCAGACAAAAGATACCCGTAGCTCTTTCCAGTGCACCTGCTGCAGGATCAACGGCACCACTTCCCATGGCAGGAACCCTTGTCCAACTTCATGCAGAGGAACTTGCAGGGATAACCATTGCTCAACTTACTAATCCAGGAGCACCAGTTATATATGGTGGAATACCCGGCGTTTCTGACTTACGTACCATGGGTTACGTTGGAGGTTCGGTGGAGTGCGGAATGATGAACGCAGCCATTCATCAACTTGCCCGTTATATAAAAGTACCAAATTACAACTCTTCTGCTCTTACTGATTCAAAAGTTCCTGATGCACAAGCAGGATGGGAAAAAGGTTTAACTTCTATTTTAGTATCAATGGGCGGGTCAAACTATGTACACCACGCAGCGGGAATGCTTGAATCCATGCTGACCATATCTTACGAACAATATGTAATGGATGATGAGATAATAGGGATGTGTATGCGCGTACTTAGAGGCATAGAGGTAGATGAAGAGCATTTAGCGTTAAAAGATATAGAAGAGGTTGGTCCGGGAGGAAATTACCTGGTATCCCCCGGTACAATTGCTTTTATGCGTGGGGAGTATTACAGTGGTAATGGCATCTCGGACAGAAATAATAGAGATATTTGGGAAAAGGAGGGGGCTCTTGATGCCAGGGAAAGGGCAAAAAAAATTGCAGAGAAACTTATTATTAATGAAAAGACAAATTATATTCCAAAAGATGTGGATGATAGTATAAGGGAAAGATTCAAGATTTTACTTCCAGAATAAAGGGACCTATGATTGTTATCTTTTGGGTAACTGCAGGAATTTTTAAAGAAATCTTGTTTCTTTAATTTAGTGTCTCAAATTATTTTGATATGTGTGGAATAGTAGGATATTTCGGAAGTACAGGAAATAGTTTAACTCATGTTTTTACCGGAATGAGTCATATCTTCTACCGAGCTCCCGACAGCACCGGGGTAGGGTGGCTGGGTGACAGCTCAGAACCGATCAAGGTAAGAAAAACCGTAGGATCGATAAAGAATCTAATAGAAGTTATGCTTTACAGGGAAGTTGAATCTAACGAGACCTCCTTGCTTCTAAAAATATGCACGGACGAATACAGGCTTTTATCCAGATCAGAACTCCAGAGATATCTCCTGGAATGGGAGGGTTTTTCTGCCGATATTTGTAAGCTTACACCAAATAAAATAACTCATTATCCACTTTATTATGAAATAATCGATGTTAACAGAACGCACACTACTACAGTAAAACCAGGATGTGTGGGGAGGGCAACACCACTTCCAACCTACTATATTGATTCTATAGAAACTCTCGGTAAAGTAATAAAAGAGCTTATTTTACAGTACGATATACCTCCATTGGTTACTCATACCCTGCTCAGAAAAGCTCTGTCCCTGGAGATAGAAAAAAAGAAACAGGCCGGAAGTACTCCAGTGATGGAAGAAATAAAGGCTGAAGCTGTTTCTGTATTTGATTCTACAAGTGGTGATTTACAGGAAGCTGACTGGACAGGGACAAGGGATGCCATAGGAGAGGATTTCGTTGGGACGAATTTACATGATGGGATAAAACACTCTGATAATGTGGAATGGTCGGATATTTTGGTAACCCTTGATGATGTTTTTGAACATGAATTATGGGAAGAAATTCCGGAAGGAAATAATCACCAGGGTATTAAAAACCCTCATGCCTATAAGTTGCTCTGGGAATTGCTCTCGGGAATACCGCTGAAGCTTCCTCCGTTTTATGATCCGGACGGAGTAATGGCACTGTTTCGTCTCTTCGATGCTGCTCTTCTTACAGTTTTAATTAGAGAGGGGACGGAGGATGAACTAAATAAAAAACTTGTTCAGCTATGGCCAGAGGTAAAAAAGAAAGGGGTAATCAACTGGCGTGCTCTGTACCAGGCTGAGAAAGAGGCAAATGTTTATGGCTGGGCTGCCGCTGCAGCTTTCGAATATCTTAAAGAGAGGGAGTGCAGAATATTTTCGGTAAAGAAAGATGAACAAATAGACGGTGCCACCGATCCGAACACTCTTCGATTCCTTACTTCTCCGGTAATTTCACAGGGTAGATGGGCTATGCAATCGGCAGTAACAGAAGAAAATGCCCATCCTTTTTTTGACCAAAGAAAAGAGAGGATAATCGTACTGAATGGTCAATTTAACGGAGAGATAGAAGCCGAATTACACGATTTTTTAAAAGTAAGCGGATTTACTTTAAGGAGTGCCAATTCGGCTGAATATATGGCTCTCTTATGGGGATATTACTTCGATGTACTAAGTAGCGAGCAACTTCGCTATCAGCAGGTACGCTATCAGATAGATGCAGGGCTGGAGAATTATTGTATAGGCAGCCGAAATATTGATTACAAAATATATAACTGGCTAAAGCAAATACCAAATACAGATTTTGATCAACTCGCCTTCATAGAAGCGACAAAACAATTGATTAAACGGGGAGGCCAGGTAGCAGTTGCCGGAATAAGCCTTCGCTCTCCCAGGCGTATGTATGTGGCAAGCCATAACAGACCGGTATTTCTGGTCCGCAGAACAGACCGGGACGACGTGATGGTTGTTTCGGACATAAACGCAGCAATGGGTCTCTTCTCCCAGTCCTTGATAATGGAGAAAGCAGAAGAGATAAAAAAGGCAAAGAAGGAATATCAAAAAGAATTGGCACTACTCGAAAAAAATGGTGCCGATAAAAATGCTTTAAGAATGTGCAGAGATAAATATATTAGGTTGGAGAAAGAAATTCTTAAAGCTTTCCAGGTAGAAGTAATTCCGCTTGAAGGCGAAGAGGTGTTTGCCCGGATTGAAACTGAGTTTGACAACGGCGGCAGGGTAAATCGTAAAATCGAAATAACCGATTTCTCCGGTAATTATCTACACGATATAGAGGAGTTTCAATCCATACTTAATCCCTTTCAGACTAAAAAAGATGTTTTCCGCTCTTTTTACGAAACTCACCTAAATGAATTGCCAGACCGTCTCTTCGATATCTGGAACATGCATCTACCGGAAGGAGAAAAACTACCTCAACTGGGCATTAGACAGAGAACCTTAAGAAGACGATTCGGACCGAATTTCGAAGCCCTTAAGAGAATCATCCTCCTTGGGATGGGGAGTTCTTATAACATGGCACTGGTTGCAAGAAAATATTTTCAAGAGTTACTTCCCAATATTGATATTGTGGTTTTCCGTCCGGTAGAAATCGAGCATGTTTCCAGAGTGGTGGATCCGGAGAGAGATCTGCTGGTACTATTGAGTTGGTCAGGTACTACTGCAGAAATGGTAGATATAGCCAAAGATTTATATGCCTATAAATGCGTTATGGTTGGGATTACTGACAAACCATTCTCAGATATGGCTTTAATAACAAGAAGAAGCGGTGGGGTTATCACAATTTTCAGTGGAGAGGAAATAACCGTTTCTGCTGTAAAGAGTTCAATCTGCCTTCTTTTCTGCGCTTGTATGATGGCAGTAAAGCTTGCAGCCTTGACAGGCAGAGAAGAGGAAGCACTTTCTTATCTGGAAGAATTGGGTGAAATTCCACAAACTCTCTCAAGACTGAGATCTGATTCCCAATTACACGAGTTCTTAAGGAAACTAGCCTCTATGAGTGCACATAGTCATGCAGCAATAGTGATAGATGACCTCTGTACATCTGGAACGGCCATCGAGGCTGCATACAAGCTGGAAGAGAATGGCCAAAAGGCTGTAGGGAAGGCACTTGATTACAGGGATTTGGTACCGGACATTCTTAAATCCGGTCTCTCAGAAAATCTTATTATGCTCAACGCAACTCTAAATAGCCGTAGGAAAGAAGCTGTAAATGCTGCAAAACGACTTTATCTAGCAGGGGTTGACTTTGCTCTTGTAAGTAGTAATGGTGGAGGAAATGAAAACCTGGAGGCTTACACCGGCGGACTACACTTTGTCCTTCCTAAATTACCCGACTCCTGCCAGCCATTTGTTGATCTTTTTTTCTATTATACCTTAGCCTATTACTATGGATTAGCTCAAAAGCTGGGTATTCCTGGTTTCCCAAGAAACAGAGCAAAATCGGTTACCTCATCCCGCAGTCGGGTTAAAAAACTTCTTTCACCGATGGCAGAACTTGTACAACTGCGCAGTAGCGGACAAATTTTTCAAAAACTTCCCGAACCCGATTATGAAATACAATCTTTATGGGAAAAAGAAGCTGAGGATGAGCAGGAGAGGAGGAGGTATGAGGAGATCAGGAGATTGGCCAGGATTGTGGCCGGAGAAAATCCTCTGGAAAAACTTCTTAGAGTAGAAGAGAGTGTGTTCAGTAACCTAACACACTTTTTTTTCGATAATCTATCCGAAGGAGGTGAGGTAGTTCTAATATGTCTGGATAGATATGCAAAGGCAGCCGGGGAAAATATTGTAAGCCAGTGGGAAAAACTTACCGAAGGGTTGTGGAGAGTCTCTACCGACTGGCAGAGACTTAATCGCTTTTCCGAGGAGACTATCCTTTTCTTCTTATCCTCCGTCCCTCCAGAACCGCAATTTTTCGACCAGATCACGGGTTCTCTGGAAAGACCGGCCTTCTGGCTTGGATCCGAATTGCCTGAGGAAGCAGCCAGAGTTTTCAAGGGGTCTCTTGGTTACTGTGTAACAACCGAGGAGTTTAGCTCTGTAAGGGTTAACCTCCTTTATGCAATCACTTCTCTTATACTGTCGGCTACATGGGAGGAGAAAAACCCAGGAAAAGCGGATCCGGTAAAGTTAATTTTTCAATCTGCACCTAAAGTATTAGAGCCAGTTCTTAACAGCGTTAAGTTAAAAAAAGAAATAAAAGGAGCCATGGAAGATAACCGGATGTATAAAACAGCCTTCTTTGTCGGCCCACCTGGGGGGACGGAGGAAGACTTCACCTTTAAATTTGAGGAGGCCGGGTCTCTTCTGGTTCAATCTTACTACTTCGGAGAAAGTGCCCACGGGCCTATCGCCACAGTAGACCCGGAAGTGGATAAGAAGTTTGTAAGAATAAGGTCCCGGCAGGAAATGGCTGATATGTTTGGTGAAGAGAAAGTGAAAGAGTGGGAGAAGGCTTTCCTGGGAGGAAAGAGTGTCGATTTTTTTCTGCAAAATCCTGCCAGAAAGAAAACCTTCGCTCCAGGCAAGCCTTTTTATGCAGAAGGATACTGGTATCTTCCTGTTTTAAATCCCCACTATGATATTACGAGAGATAATTTGATCATAATCGATGCAACAAACAGCAGGTATTTCGAGCAGGCTCTGGACGATCTTGCAACTTATGGATGCCGTTATGCCAGAATTATTGCAATCACACAGGAGGTTTTTGCAAGCGATCCCGAAAAACGGGGTTTGTATGCTCATCATATTGATCACACTTTGCATATACCCTCAATCAGATTGGAAAATAAAATGTATCCCCTACCGGATATACTTCTCCCGTTTGTTCTTGAACTTGTTGCAACGGCAGCATCGGTCTCTATTCCTGGTACTAAGCTTAAGCCATCTAAACCCGAAAAGGTTGACGATGAGCTTATCCGAAAAACTTTTTCCAGATTAGGAGATATAATGGCAGATTGTAGAATCGCTCTTTCCCAATTAAACTATCGCCTGATAACAGGTCTTAAGAAAATCGCTCCTCTAGTGGAGAATGTGGAAGGAGTTTCTCGTTACCGAATTAAGGAGATAGGTGAAGAACAGACCATGATCAGGCTGATAGAAGAGAATAAATTATACGCTGGTGAGGAAGTAATTAAGCGCTTTCGCTTTCAGATTGAACAACACGATATGGCTGATGTGCCCTTCCTTTTGTTTAACCCGGATAGTAGTTCCTTTCAGGGTAAAGCGGCAGAAGAGGTTAAGAATTATCCGCCCGAGTACTGGCATAACTGGTATGAGGTATTCGGAGATGCATGGAAGAGCGTTGTGAATTGTTCTGTAGATACCAGAGAGTCTTTAGGCGGAGAACCAATAGTTGAGCTGCCTCTTAAGGGTCTTCAGAGGGACGAAGGATGGATCTATCATTTCTATGTTAGCTTCCGGGAGTGGGATCATGCAGCTCCCCTCGATCATCAATTAAGTTCTACTGTTTCTGCCTTACACGAAGAACATATAAGCACAAGCAGAGGAAGCACAAGATATCTAATAATTGCAAACACATTCAATGAAGAAATGATGCAAAGGGGAATCCAGTGGGAAGACTGGCTTCTGTCTCTTATCTCCAGAACCCTGCTTTTAAGAAAGCCTGCGGAGGAAATTTACACACAGTTAAAAGCAAGAATCGAATCATTACTGGAAATTCGCATAAACGGGCAAACCCCCCGGAGTCTGGAAGAGATTGGAGAAGCACTCAGAGAAGTTTGGGGAAATCTTACAGAGATAACACCCGTAGATGATAGAAATCGATGGGAAAGTATATATAGAGAGATTAAAAGCTATTTACTTAAGAAATCTAAAAATCTTTAAAAAAACCATCGTATTTCGTGAAGCCTGCTTGAATAGTGGAAATAATTTTCATAGGAGTCTACACGACCCCTTTGGCAATGAGAACAATAAAACTCCCCCTTCAATGGAGGAACAATAATTTTTCGTAGGAGGAAAATATGTTAAAAGAGAAAACAAATTCACCAGGTTTACAGGCTGATTTTTATAAACCCCTTTCAGAAGGGAATATAAAAAAAATAGCAAACGAGGCATTGAGAATTCTTGAGAAATCGGGGATGCTCGTGTTTTCCAAAACCGCAAGAGAAGCCTTCAGGAAAGCGGGCGCCGAGGTGGACGAGTCGACTAAACTTGTAAAGATGCCCCGCTCTCTGGTGGAAGATGCAATAGCCTCCAATCCATCCTCAATAACTCTATATTCGAGGGACGGAGGAACAGATGCTGTACTGGAGAAAAACCGGGTCCATTTCGGCACCGGCGGTACCGCCATCTATGTGCTCGATCCGGATACGGGAAAACGCAGACCTTCCAATATAAACGATGTGATTCTGTGTGCTCAATTAACAGAAGCACTTGAGAATATACACGTTTTTACAATCAATGTTTTCCCTCATGAAGTTAAGAATCAGGATGATATCGATATAAACCGTTTCTTTTACTCGATCGATAATACCAACAAGCATGTAATGGGAGGGGTTTACTCCCTGGAAGGGTGTAAGAAGGTTGTGAAAATGGCAGAGATGATAGCAGGCAGCGAACAGAAACTTCGGGAGAAACCCTTTGTGTCTTTTATAACACTCATAATAAGCCCTTTTAAGATTGATGATAATTACGGCGAGATTTCCTGTTATCTTGCAGAGAAAGAACTACCCGTTGTTGTACCTACAGAGCCTATTTGCGGAACCACCTCACCGGTTACCCTGGCGGGAAACATTCTTGTACATGTTGTAGAAACTCTCGGAGGAATAGCCATGGTGCAGTGTGTTAAGAAAGGGGCACCGGGGATATTTGGCAGTGTGGGATCAATTACCAATCTAAAAACCATGGATCATGTAGGAGGGGCTATCGAGAGGGCTATGATTCATGCTGCAGTTTCTCAAATGGCTCAGTATTTCGGGCTCCCCCTATACTCCACGGCAGGAACCACAGATGCCCAGGAGGTGGATATTCAATCGGCCTACGAAAGCGCCATGTCCAGCCTTCTTGTAAGCTTAAGCGGTGCAAACTATATCCACGATATAGCAGGCTTGATGGAAGCGGATCTTACCGTATCTTTCGAGAAAATGATCGTGGATAATGAAATTCTGGGGATGTGCAGGAGGGTTATGAAGGGGATCGAAGTGAATGACGATACCCTTGCGGCCGATCTTATAATAGAGAAAGGGCCGGGCGAGAATTACATCGCAGAGGAGCATACAGTAAAGCACATGAGGGATGAGTTTTATACTCCTCGAATATCGATCAGGGAAAAGAGGGATGCGGTTAAAGATGAGAAAACCGCTATGGAGAATGCAAGGAACTTTCTCGATGAGTTAAGGACAAGAGAGAAACCTTCTCTCCTTCCGCCCGAAGTCAGAGATAGTATTTTAAAAACATTTCCCGAAATCATTAAAACTTGAGAGTAGCCTCCTATGGCAGAGAAAGAAAATTATTTCGAGTTTATTCTTCCCTCTAAAGTGGAATATGGGCCTGGTACAATTAAAACACTGCCCGAAGAACTCTTAAGAAACGATTTTAAGAGGGTTGTTTTTGTAGTAACTCCCGGCAGAAACCGGTCGGGAATGCTCGATGGTATTCTCGCCGTTCTGGCTGAAGAGGGAAGCGAAGCAACTGTATTTGACCGTGTTATTGAGAACCCAGATCTGGCTTCCGTGGCCGACTGTGTGCAGTTTTTACGGGCATTCACTCCGGATGCAGTGGTGGGGGTCGGAGGAGGAAGCGCCCTGGATACCGCCAAAGCGGCAGCGGTCTGTTATTCCAATGGAACCGACAGTGTACTGGATCTTTTAAACGGGGACGGAGGAAGTAGAAAAATCAAAAAAAAGTCTCTTCCTGCCATAATGGTCCCTACAACGGCAGGTTCGGGGACGGAGGTAAACTACTGGGCTGTTATAACCAACAAGGCTGAGAAGGAGAAGCTTTCTGTAGGAGCACCTGCCATGTCTCCTCACATGGCAATAGTCGACCCCGAGCTCACACTGTCCCTTCCTCCTAAAGTCACTCTGTATACAGGAATCGATGCCCTCACTCATGCTATCGAATCTTATCTTTCAAAAACCAGCAACTGGCTTTCGGATATGTTCAGTTTCGGTGCTATAACATTGATTATGGGCTCCTTAAGAAGGGCAGTCGATGACGGAGCCAACCTCGTTGCCAGGTGCAACATGGCTCTTGCCAGTATGCTTGCGGGTGTAGCAATGGAAAACGTGGGTTTAGGGCTAATCCATGCCATGTCTCATCAAGTAAGTGGATTTTACGACACTCCCCACGGTCTGGCCAATGCGCTATTGCTTCCGGAGGTTCTGGCTTTCAACCGCCCCGGTGCAAAAGAAAAGATAAAATCTCTCGACAGAGTGGCAAGAGGGAAGGGGGGATTCATAAGGTGGATTGAGAAGTTATACAGGGAGTACGATCTTTGGATCAAAGGTGTTGAGATAAAAGGTGAAGATATACGTATAATGGCTGTCAAAGCGGCAGATAATGTGAATGTAAGAACCAACCCTGTCGTTGCTGGAGTTGCAGATATCGAAAAAATCTATCAAGAATGCTTTAAAATTGTATAAAAGTGCGGAAAATAGCAGGAAAAATTTGACAAAAGTATTTCAATTTAATATAATGAATTATAGAAGTTTAAAATTCAGTGTGGATTTCTTAAAAGTTACCACACCGTAAAATAAAAAAGGAGGTGGAAGAGGTAAAAGGTAACTTTTATTTTAGTTTAGGGTCGATAGAGAGATTCAACTTATAGACTTTCTTTTTGTAAAATAATCGGCGTCTTTTAAAAAACAGCATATTTCACTTCGGCTTGATAAAAGTCTCAGGAGGGGATGAAATCCTTACTGTCTGATTCAAATAGGCAATTGCGACCCGAGGGTAACCTAAAAAACCGTTGGGTGTAATTCTTTAATACAATAATAACATTTTTATTTCTAGGAGGTAATAATGGGAAAGAAAATTATTGTGTTTCTTTTGGTACTTTCTCTTCCGTTCTTCGTCTTTGCGGGTGGTAAAAAAGAAGCACCGGCAGAACCGGAAACACCCGCAGCCGAAGAACCGACAAAGGAAAAGGCGGAAGCACCAGAGAAAGAGGAAGCACCGGGTACCGGTGTCCCTTACAAGCCGCCTATCGACATTGGGACAAAAAACTTCACAGAGCAGTTTGTAGTGGGAAATCTCATGTATCTGTTTCTTAAAGACAGGGGTTATAATGTAGAGCTAAAGACGGGTATGTCCAGCACGGTATTGCGGGAAGCGATGATAAACGGAAGCCTCGATGTATGTATGGATTATACCGGAACACAGTGGCTTACCTATACCCAACATGAGTTTAAAGGAGAGTCACCGGAGGAAATGTATCAGAAGGTTGTAGAAGACGACGCAAAGCGCGGTCTTATCTGGCTTAAACCTATCTGGTGTAACAACACATACGCCATTGCTGTAAGAAGCGAATGGGCAGAGGAGAATAACGTTTATACACTCTCTCAGTTTGCCGAGTATGTCAATTCGCAGGAAGGTGAGGTGAAAATGGCGAGCGATTTTGAGTTTTACTCCAGACCCGACGGCCTGCTGGGGCTTCAGACACACTACGGCTTCGCCTTTAAACCTGAGTATGTGACCACCGTACTGCCGGGGA
Organism: Spirochaetota bacterium; assembly: GCA_003645645.1. Lineage (GTDB taxonomy): Bacteria > Spirochaetota > Spirochaetia > SPDA01 > B32-G16 > B32-G16. The sequence goes on from QNBH01000037.1 coordinate 11,570, forward strand.
TAACCTTCGAGTATCTGGCAGAAGGGAGAAGTGTTGCGGCCATGGTTTTCGGTACCGATCCGGCGGTTGTAAAGTACAACTGGGTAGTACTGGAAGATGATAAAAACTTCTGGCCTCCTTACGATCTCGCCCCCTATGTGCGAAAAGAGGTTCTGGATGCCAATCCCAATCTGGCAGATGATCTTAATGAGCTTATAAGCGCTTTCCCGGAGGATCCGAGCGAAGCAAGAAGAGAGATGACCATGCTCAATGCAAAGGTGGATATCGACAAGATGGAGCCGGAGGAGGCAGCAGAAGAATGGCTTAAAGAGAAAGGACTTATTGATTGATAAGGTTTTTTAAAGATAGTTTCGGTGAATAAGGAAGCTATATTGCGGATACGTGTATAATATGATCCTTAAGGATCGGTGATCACCAATTTGTTAAGCTTATGAGGTAAATATTGTGTTGTAGCCGCCAGGTGGCTTTTACGAAACACCTGGGGTATCTTATGCAACTAAGAGAAGCTGACTCTCTTGTAGGGAGTCAGCTTTTTTTATTTAAATACGAGTGAGCAGGTATGTGCCCGGCTCGAAGGAAATAGTTTACAAATACCTTGAAGATTGTACAGGAAATAATTACATTACACTAAAAGAAAAAATAGTGTTATGCAGAGCCCTCATGCAGGGACGGAGGTAGCCTGATTGTACTCACCGGCTGCCCCCGAAGGCGCCAACTAACTACAATAAGAGGGACGGAGGTCGCGGGCCAGGACGGCTGCACAGCCGCAGCCAAGCGCCTGATCGGGTACGGAGGTAGTCGGCCGTCTTTATTACTGGGTAGGGAGGTTGCCGGTGGTCGCTCCGGCAGTCCGGGACGGCTGCTCGGCCGAAGTCAAGCACCTGATCGGGTAGAGAGATAGCCGCGTCTGTATTACTGAGATGGCTGCACAGCCGCAGCCAAGCGCCTGATCGGGTACGGAGGTAGCCAGTAGCTGGTAGCCGGTTTTCTGGCCGGCTGCTATGGACAGTACTTCGAGTGTTTATTATGCGGGCAGAGGGACGGAGGTTGCCGGTCACCGAGGCAGTCGGTCGTCCTTATTACCGGAGAATCAAAACCGAGGAGGATATATATGACTTTTCTAAGAAGAATCACAGAAAAAAAAGCGCTTATGCTTTCATTAAGCCTGTTTTTCTTTGTAATCGGATTCGCAGGTTGTTCAGGAACAAATGAAGATAAGTCAGAAAATCTTCAGAGCTCCGATCAGCCTTCACAGCAGGTTAAAGTAGTAGAGGCCGATGTAGGTAGTCTTAAAGAGCTGCAGGCATCTTTCAGAACAGTAAGCCAGAAAGTTCTTCCTGTGGTGGTAGAAATCAACGTGGTGGAAGTTATCCGGCAGACAATCCCCAGGATATCTCCATGGGAGTTTTTCTTTAACCCCTTTGGCCAACAAACGCCCGAGGGGGAAGAGAGAGAGTTTCGAAAGCAGGGGCTTGGCTCCGGTGTGATTGTGAGAAAAAACGGAGATAAAGTCTATGTTCTTACCAACAGCCATGTTGTAGGTACGGCAGAAGAGATAAGCGTACGCCTTTATGATGGACGAGAGTTTAAAGCCAAACTGGTAGGCAAGGATCAGCGGATGGATTTGGCTCTTGTATCCTTTGAAACTAAAGAGGATATACCTCTCGCTGTTCTGGGAGATTCTGATAACCTTCAGATTGGAGATTGGGTTCTGGCAATAGGCAATCCAATGGGGTTTGAGTCGACGGTTACAGCGGGAATTGTGAGCGCACTGGGAAGAAGGCAGCAGGCACCCGGAATGCAGGTAGGTTATTTTACAGATTACATTCAAACCGATGCGGCCATCAATCCGGGCAATTCCGGAGGGGCACTTGTAAATCTCGACGGAGAGGTAATAGGAATAAACACGTGGATCGCCTCCCAGAGCGGCGGCTTCCAGGGTCTCGGATTCGCCATCCCCATAAACAACGCCAAAGCAGTGATCGATGATTTTATACGGAAAGGCAGGGTGGAGTACGGATGGCTCGGTGTTCAGATAATGGATCTTACCGCCCAGGCGGCTCTGGAGATAGCAAAGGATCTAAAACTAAAAGATGAAAACGGGGCATTCGTGGCCCACATATTCAAGAATTCACCTGCAGATAAAGGTGGGGTAAAGCCTGGGGATTATATAGTAGAAGTTAACGGTGAGGATGTTCGAAACAGCGACCATCTCACTAGACTTGTAGGATTTATGAAACCCGGAGACAGGGCAGAGTTTGTTGTAATCAGATACGGAAAAAGAGAGAGGCTGACCGTTACCCTGGCAGAGCGGAAGCCCGAAGAGCAGATTCAGGAATACACGGCGGAAATATGGCCGGGTATTTTTCCAGTCAAGATCGATGATAATATACGCAACCAGCTAAAGCTTGACAGAAGGACAGAAGGGGTAGTAATTGCCACCGTGGTAAGCGGTTCAAGGGCAGAAGTGGCCGGATTCAGGCAGGGAGATGTGGTACTTAAAATCGATAACAGGGAGATAAAAAATACAATGGATTTCTACAAGGCTCTCGGAGAGGCTTCCGGTCGTGAGGTACAGTTCAGACTACAGAGAGAAGGACAGGAGATAACAATCGGTTTGACCAGATAGGTCGGACCGTGATTTGGTGACAGCGGTTTATCCTCTTCGGCGTAACCTCCGTCCCCAAAACAATAAAACAATTGGGGGAGCGGATTCATCCTCCGTCCCCCGGTTAGGAGGCGCCCCCGGTTAGGAGACGCCCGATTAAGAAGCGTTTTCAGGAGCTTCAACAACTATACCCAGAGGAGGCACTAATGGCAGAATTACTCGAACCTATTGAGAAAAGAAGGGCATACCGTACTCTGAGCGAGAAAAAGATTCCAGGTGATGTTGTACAGCGTATTCTTAAAGCAGCCACATTAGCCCCTTCCTGTTTCAACAAACAGCCCTGGCGGTTTGTGGCAGCAGAGAGCGAGGAAGCACTACAGAAGATAAAGACGGCTCTGCCAGATGGCAATTACTGGGTTAAAAAGAGCCCCCTCATAATAATGGCACTAACTAAAAACGATCTTGACTGCCGGTTAAGCGATAACAGAAACTACGCCTTTTTCGATGTTGGGCTGGCAGTAGAAAACTTTATCCTCCAGGCTGTAAGCGAAGGATTGATCGCCCACCCCATTGCAGGGTATAATCCGGTTAAAATAAAAGAGGCTTTCCAGATACCGGATGAGTATATTTTGCTCAACCTGGTAATTGCGGGTTATCCCGGAGATGATTCCCATTTAAGCGAAGAATACAGGGAAAAGGAGAGAAGTCCCAGGGAGAGAAAGCCAATGGAAGAGGTGGTTACCCTCAACGAGTGGAAATTTTAAAGTCTAGCTGAGCAGAGAATTGAATGCAAACACTTTAACTAAAGAAGAAAAAATAATCGTATTTTTCTCCTCCGCTTCCCACTTTTTCGCTCACTTTTATATACTTGTTTTCCCCGCTCTGGTTATGCCCATAAGCAGGGCTCTCCAGTTACCGCTTTCAAGGGTGGTGGACTTAAGCTTTTATATGTATCTCCTCTACGGGCTTATATCCATCCCCTGGGGTCTTTTAAGCGACCATGTAGGGCACAAGTGGGCTATGGGCTGGGGAGTAATTATTGCCGGTACCGGAATGTTCCTTGCAGGACTGGTCTCCCTTTTCGGGGCCTCCCTGTTTGTCTTCTCAGCAGCTCTTGCCCTGGTCGGTATAGGCTGTTCTGCCTATCACCCTTCGGGAATGGCTCTTGTCTCTCAGGGTGTAAGGCACCGGGGCAAGGCTTTAGGCGTAATAGGTATAGTGGGCAACATCGGTATGGCCTCCGTCCCCTTTACCGTAGGGCTGCTGAACTATGTGCTTGGATGGCAGAAGGGGTTGATGGTTCTGGGTGTAGTGGGTGCACTCCTGGGGCTTGCCATAATTACCTCGCCTCTGAAAGTGGAGAAGGGAAAGGACAAAATCAAGCTTGAAAAACTAAAAAAGGAACATGCGGGAAAACTCTTTTTTATATTTCTAATAGGGGTAGGTTTTGCCGGTCTCATGTACCGGAGTTTTACTGTGGTATTGCCTTCCTACCTGGAACTTGAGCTTGGCAACATAACACAGGTATTTTTAAACTTCGTAAACACCAGATTTAGACCTTTAAAAGATACTCCCGCTTTCAATACCCTTACCGCAAACCTGGTTGCAACAGCAATTTACCTGGTAGGAATCTTCGGTCAATACATTGGCGGAAAAGTTGCAGACAGAGCAAGCCTCAAATGGGCATACATGCTCGCCTTCTGTTTCGCATCTCCCTTTATTCTGGGTATGATACTTTTCTCAAACAGCATTCTTATTGTTTCTGCAGGAATGTTTCTCTTTTTTACTCTGGGAATGCAGCCTGTAGAAAACAGTCTGGTAGCATTTCTTACCCCTGCAAAATGGCGTTCGGTAAGTTATGGGCTTAAGTTTACCGTACTCTTCGGTACAGGCTCCTTTGCCGTTAAAATAGTAAGCTTAATCGAGTCATCCTGGGGAATAAAGAGCGTAATGTGGATGGTGGGATTTTTCCTGCTCATGGTGGTATTAAACATGGTGGTTTTTCTTATTGTAAGCAGGGGCAAAAAAATTGATCAAAAGGTTACCGTACAATGAAGATAAAAGATATCGTTCCTGTGGCACTGGGAAAACAACAGGCCGACGTTCTTCTTAAAAATGGTAAAATTGTAAATGTGTACTCAGGTAAGGTGGAAGAGGCAAACATCGCCCTCTTTCGTAAGAGGATCGCAGGGGTAGGCGATTACACTGAAGGGAAGGAGATAATCGACCTGAAGGGGCTTTATGTGGTTCCCGGATTTATAGACGGCCACCTGCACATAGAAAGCTCCATGACCTCGCCCCGTGAGTTTGCAAGGGCGGTTCTTTCCAAGGGCACAACAACAATAATTGCCGACCCCCACGAGATTACCAATGTGCTCGGTCTTCGGGGGCTTCAATATATGATCGAATCCACCGAAGGGATTCCCCTTAATGTATACATAGCAATACCCTCGGCAGTACCTTCCACCAGTCTGGAAACTTCCGGAGACAGACTCGGCCCTGAGGATATGGTAAGCTTTATTGATAAGTATCCTCGAAGGATTATTGCTCTGGGTGAGGTCATGAACTATCCCGGCGTTTTAAACCGCGACAACGAACTTATCACCAAGATTGAAATTCTCCGCCACGAGTACAAGAAGATAGACGGTCATGCGCCGGGGCTGACCGGAAAGGAGCTAAACGCATACATCGATGGTTTTATCCGCTCCGATCACGAAAGCACGACCGCAGAGGAAGCCTACGAAAAGGTCTCCAGGGGGATGCAGGTGCTAATAAGGGAAGGTACTGCCGCAAAGAACCTGGAGGCACTCGTAAAGGCGGTGGATAGTAGCAACTGCCGTTTTTTCTCCTTCTGCACGGACGACAGGGAGCCTGCAGACATCATCCGGGAAGGCCATATAGATTTTCTGATAAAGAAGGCCATTCGGCTTGGGCTTGATCCGATTACGGCCATCAGAATGGCAACTATAAACACCGCAACGCATTACAATCTAAGAAGCATGGGTGCCATTGCACCCGGATACAAGGCGGACATGGTTGTAATCGACGATCTCAAGAACTTAAACATCAAGATGGTTATAAAAGATTCCAGGGTGGTCGCAGAGAACGAGCAGATGGTAGCACCCCTCACCGGCCTGCATGAAGATCTGCCCGAAGTTCTGGGTAAGGTAAACCTCCCTGATTTTTCCGGGGCTGATTTCAAGATTCCCGCAGGCTCAAGGAAGATAAGGGTGATAGGCATGCGCCTGGGTGACCTCTATACCGATTCCCTGGTGATGGATGCCCGGATTGAAGAGGGTAGTGCGGTGGCAGACCCGGAAGGCGATCTGGTTAAGGTTCTGGTTTTCGACCGCCACCAGGGCAAGCATATCTCTAAAGCCTTTGCAAAGGGGTTTGGAATAAAGAGAGGTGCTCTGGCTACGACCATAGGGCACGATGCCCACAACCTCTGTGTGATGGGAGTAGATGATAAGGATATGTTCATCGCTACCAAGCGTGTGCAGGAGCTTAACGGCGGCATAGTTTCGGTGATAGACAGGAAGATCGAAGCGGAATTGGCACTCCCAATTGCAGGACTTATGTCCGATAAGCTGTTGGACAGGGTGGTGAAAGAGCTCGAGGAGATAAAGAAGGCCATTCACCGGATGGGAAGCAGGGGAGATATCCTTATGATATTTCACTTCATCCAGCTTGCGGTAATACCTGAATTAAAACTTACCGACCGGGGGTTGGTAAACGTGGCGGAACAGAGATTCGTGGAGCTGTTTGTTTAAGAGAATAAATCCCGCAATTCCCAGCACGGCATTACCGCAAACAAATAGAAAATTTTTTTAAAATAACGAGCCTCGATATCGTAATAACATATCGCAATGATCGCAACTTAAAAGGCCGAAAAGCGATGTACCATGGGTTTCGGTAGATTTTGTTTTTTTACTACTAAAGAAGGTAGAGGGGCTTAAGCCCGTCTCTCCACCGGTCTTTCGACCGGTGGGCTACCACTATAGGTGGTGGCCTTCTTTCGTAGTAAAAAAATAAAATCTCGACCGTAAATACAATAGTATAATATGAGTCAGTGTTGACAGGAAGTACACAGAAGTTAACCACCAAAGAATTGACCTTCCGTTGTCTTTTCCTGTATCATGCCTTTCTTGAAAGGTGTGCAAAAAGGGATTTTCCCGACGGGGCAGGTTTGGCACGGTATGTGGAGGTATCATGTCTTTCTTAAAAGGCGTGTAGAAAGGGATTATTCTAATGAGTCTACATGCCCAGTTGAGGTGCCCAAAAACGATAAAAATGACCCTCCTCAGGGGACGATAATAAATTTTCAGAGGAGTGATATGTGTCAAAACAATACAAAATAGCGGTTATTCCAGGAGACGGTACAGGACCGGAAGTGATTCAAGAAGGACTGAAAGTACTCAAGGCAGCAGAAGAGAAGTTTGGCTTTAAACTGCAAACGAAAACATTCGATTTCGGAGGCGAGAGATACCTTAGAACCGGCGAGGTTTTGCCGGATTCAGCGGTGAAGGAGTTTCGAAGAGACTTCGATGCCATCTACCTGGGTGCTATAGGCCATCCCGATGTAAAACCGGGTATACTGGAGAGGGGCATACTGCTTAAACTGCGCTTCGATCTCGATCAGTACATAAACTTAAGACCGGTAAAATTATATCCCGGGGTGGAAACCCCTGTTAAGAACAAAGGGCCTGAGGATATAGACTATGTAGTGATCCGAGAGAACACCGGAGGAATTTACACCGGCGTCGGCGGCTTCTCCATGAAAGGGACAAAACACGAAATAGCCATTCAGAGTATGGTTTATAACTACCATCAGGTGGAGCGCTGTCTCCGCTATGCCTTCGAATATACCAGAAAGAGGGCGAGGAAAAACACACTCGCCCTCTGCGGTAAGACCAATGTGCTTACATATGTTTACGATCTGTGGGAAAGGGTCTTTCATGACCTTGGGGAAAGGGAATATCCGGAAATTAAGAGGGATTATTACCATGTGGATGCAACCTGTATGTGGATGATAAAGAACCCCGAATGGTTTGATGTGATAGTAACGGGGAATATGTTCGGAGATATAATTACCGATCTCGGGGCGATGACCCAGGGAGGTATGGGAATAGCAGCCGGAGGCAATATAAACCCTGAAGGAGTAAGCATGTTTGAGCCTATAGGTGGTTCTGCACCCAAGTACGCAGGAAAAAATATAATAAATCCCCTCGCAGCAATATGCGCAGCAGGAATGATGTTGGAGATATTGGGAGAGGAGGAAGCAGCCAGAGCAATAGAGGGAGCCGTATCGCAGGTTACTTCCACAAGAATCAAGAGTCTGGATGCAGGGAAGATGGGATATTCCACCTCACAGGTGGGCGATATGGTGGCCGGAGCTTTGTGAAAAACTGTACCACATGGGTATTAGTCTGAACTACTTAATGTAAACGTAACCGTGCCGGCTATTAGATATAAAAAAGCCGCAGCAACAATTACCCTGGAGAAGCCGAAAGACATCGACAGCATCACCGCAAGCGGTGAGGCGGATACGGAGGAGAAGCCGTTCACCCCCCAGGCAAGGGGGATATAATGGGGTGCATACTCTTCCAATAACTCCACTCCCGATGAGAAAAACCATCCCATAAAAAAGGAAAGGGGAAATAAAAATCCCACTGTGAGAATAAACCGCACGGCAGTTCCGGAATCCATGAAATGCCTTAAAAGAGAATCCAGAAAGAAAAGGTAGATTGTAATAATAAGGAGGATTGCCACGGTGGCAATCCTTATCCTGTGTTCTGGCTTTTGATTAATATATTTCTGTAGAATACTGCCGCATCCGCTAAAGACCAGAATGGAGGTAAGAGCTGCAGCAACACTATAGATAGGGTCTCCCATAAACTTGGTATACTTCTGAATGAAGACCATCTCCAGGAACATAAATCCGAAACCGATACAGGCAAAGAAAATAACCGGGAATAGCCCTCCCTCCCCTCGCTTCTTCTTTAAAAACAGCAGAGGAAGGAGGATAAAGACAAAAGCCACAATGGTAACCTCCAAAAAAGTAACGGCAAGTACCACATAACCCAACTCCAACCTCGTATACCATAATTTGCCGAAGGTTTCTACAAACCATCCCAGTGAGCTCCATTTGAAAAAATTATGAAAATAAGGCCGGTCATCAGTGGCAGGTCTCAGATCGTAGACCCATGAACCGTAAAATCTCTCTCCCTCTCCCGATAGTATAGCCGCTGCAGCCTCGTGGTAGAAGGAGTGGCGCTTCCCCTCCGGGCCGGGCACCCGGTTTATCTGTTGTTCATAAACGGACAGCGGAATCCCTGGAGCATGCTCTATGTCCATAAGAAGTTCTCTACAGACATTCTGAAAATTCTCTATTTTATTCTTTGAAATAGGAGTTCGGGAAGCGGTTACATTTACCGCTATGTAATTTCTGCTGTATAGAAGATGTTCGGCCGGATCCTCTACCCCTGTCTGTTTAAGTGCCTCAACTACCATTCCGAATATCTTAATATTATCCCTGGCAGGAGTTTGCATGCCTCTTGTTATGCTTATAAACCCATCACCTGAGAGTCTTTGAAGGGATGCTCTAAAGGCTTGTACTGTAAGAAGATAATCTTCATGGAGTGAATGCAGACCGCTTGAGCCTGAAGGCATACTCTCGGCTACAACAAACTGAATGATATCGAAAGTCCTCTCTGTTCTTTCGATAAACAAGCGCGGATCCTGGTTTATAACATCCACCCTCTCGTCCAGATAAACATCTCCGCCTCTCCCGGCCAAATCCTCCTGCATTATTGATATGAGCTGGGGGTTTGTCTGCACCACAGTTATCTCAGAAGCACCAAATCTTCTGGCCAGCCAGACATTAACTCCACCCACTTCTCCTAAGAGTAAGACTCTCGGTTTATCTTTTAGCCTGTAAGCTATTGATTGAGGTGTATAGTCCAGGATTTCAGCCTTTTCAGGGTCATCAATAAGAAATATGGAACCTGCCAATTCTCCATCAACCAGTACGGCAAGCTGCTCTGGCGCTCTTACTGCGGAAAGCCCGGCAAAAAGAGTATTGTGCAAAGCACCGGAGCTGAAAACATCTATGCGTGCTCTTGGACCGTATCTCGTTACTACCTTCTCCGCCTTCCCCTCTTTCTTAAGAAGCAGAAGATTAGAAAGGGCTTTATAGGCGTCAATTTTAAATGAGGGTGATAAAACCCAAGCTGCAGACGCTGCAAGGGCGGCTATTAAAATAAGAAGAAAGGTGAGAGTTCCCCTAACTTTCACCTCGATCCGGTTACCGGCGACCCAGAAAAGAAAAGCACAAAAGCCAAAAAAAACAGCCC
>QNBH01000038.1 GCA_003645645.1 Spirochaetota bacterium
CTATAATAAAAAGACTTTGACTCTCCTCAAGTTTGGGTTTAAAATAGGATAATATATTTAATTTATCACCAAGGAGGAGCTTTTATGGATGCAGTCTTAATAATGGTTGTAGTATTTGTAGGTTATCTTCTTGCCTACAACCTCTACGGAAAGTTCATAGGTAAGAAGATTTTCGCCCTTAGCAACGCAAATAAGACTCCTGCAGTTGAGTTCGAAGACGGCCAGGACTATGTGCCCACCAGAAAACACATCATATTCGGTCACCATTTCACCTCGATTGCAGGTACGGGTCCCATAGTAGGGCCGGCCATTGCGGTTATCTGGGGATGGCTTCCTGCAGTGATCTGGGTCTTTGTCGGAACCATAGTAATGGGCGCGGTGCACGATTTCGGAGCCCTGGTAATGTCTCTAAGAAATCAGGGAAAGTCTATTTCCGAAATCACCTCCCGCTACATAAATGCCAGAACCAGAACCATTTTCTTTTTAGTCGTATTTCTGGAACTGCTAATAGTTATAGCCATTTTCGGTCTTGTAATTGCGGTTATCTTCAACATGTATCCACAGGCGGTTTTTCCGGTATGGGCTGAGATACCCATAGCTATTCTCCTGGGTTGGATCATCTACAAGAAGGGAGGCAATGTTATCCTGTGGTCCATAATCGCCGTTGTTACCATGTATATAACGGTAGTGCTCGGAAACTGGATTCCAATTAATCTACCCACCATTGCCGGGATCCCTGCTACGGGGGGATGGACAATTCTCCTTCTTATCTATGCGTTCTTCGCCTCTACCCTGGGTGTTACGGTCTTACTCCAGCCGAGAGACTACATCAACTCTCACCAGCTCTTTATCGCGCTGGCTCTCCTGGTTCTGGGAGTTCTTGCAACAGGTTTTGCAGGAGATCTCCGGGTGGTAGCTCCTGCTGTACAGGCGACACCGGAAGGCGCACCACCGCTATGGCCATTCTTGTTCATAACCATTGCATGCGGGGCTATTTCCGGTTTCCACTCCCTGGTTTCATCCGGTACCTCTGCCAAGCAGGTTCGTCAGGAAGAGGATGCCCTGTTTGTAGGCTATGGTTCCATGGTGATGGAGGGAGTGCTCGCTACCCTTGTAATAATTGCAACTGTAGCCGGATTGGGATTAGCCTATACCACCCAGGAAGGGCAGGTACTAACCGGAGTGGCTGCCTGGACTACCCATTATAGTTCCTGGGCTGCTGCCGCAGGTCTGGGATCAAAAATAGCTGCCTTCGTGGTGGGCGGTGCAAACATGATCTCCTTTATCGGAATCCCTAAAGCCATCGCCATCATCATAATGGGTGTGTTCGTGGCATCATTCGCAGGTACAACCCTGGATACAGCCACCAGGCTTCAGCGCTACGTTATCCAGGAGCTTACAAGTGATTTCAACCTGGGTTTTCTCACGGGCAAATACCCTGCAACCGCCTTCGCTGTTATTACTGCTGGGCTTCTTGCCTTCGGCACCGGTGCATCCGGATCGGGAGCATTGATACTCTGGCCTCTCTTCGGTGCAACCAACCAGTGCCTTGCCGGTCTTGCCCTGGTAGCCATAACCGTCTATCTAAAAAAGAAAGGCGGTGCAGGCTACCTTGTTACCGCCCTTCCCGCTGTGTTCATGATGATAATGACGGTCTGGGCTCTTATTATAAACGAGATTAACTTCATAAATGCAGGACAGGTTCACCTCTATATCCTCAACCTGATCATTCTGGTAATTGCATTGTGGATTACAGCCGAAGGGTTTGCAGTTTTTGTACGAGAAACACCTGCACCCGGTACTGCAGAGGCTTAAATCAGCATATTTTAAACTTAATGTATTGAAAAACAAGACAATTTTATTGTATAAGAGAGGAAGAGAGAAAATCTCTTCTTCTCTTTATTTATGTAAATAGCACAGGATATATGATGGAGAATAAAAACTCTTCTGTTACGGCGAGACTAAAGGGATTCTTCTTTAAAGTAATGGCTGCCCCGATCCTTCTTTTTGCAGGAATTATAGCCCTCCGCTTAAGGGATTTTGCAGTTGAACTCCATCCGGGGTCTGCCAGATTCTGGGGTATTGTTCTCCTCATTTTTTCTGCTCTTTTCGGGATAGCCCTCCCTATACTTTTAAGGACTTTATTTAACGAAAGGGCTCTTAAGAAGCGGGAAGTTGATACACCCGCTTTCGAAAATTACCAGAAAATGGTTATCTCTACTGCAGCGGCAGCGGCTATATTCGCCGATGCTGCCTATCTCCTTGTAGTCCCCAGGTTTTACCTTTACGGTTCAGTATTGGCGGCAATTTACGGAGTTTACGGAGCAATTCCTGCCGAAAAAAAAATAAGGGGAGAGATGAGACTCTACGGGATCGAGGAGAAGGAACAGTGATATTAAAAAAGCTATGGGAGAAGGCGGTCCTTTTTTTCAAGGATATACAGATTGTAAACCGGGAAAATGCAACCGATATCATAGAGTTCGAGGTAGAAGAGCTTGAAAACATTTTTGCCCTTCTCCTTTTCGGTTCTTTTATAGGAATGCCGTCTCCTCCCGTGTACATCTCCTTTGAGCTGCTTCCCGTTATGGAAAATGAGGTAAATCTGATGTTCGAAAGAGTAAATCTCTCTTACGATGCGCTGGCAAGACTCACAAATGTTCTCGGAGAGCCCTGAGAGCTGCTCTATGCCTTTGAAGACAGAACAAACAATTAAAATTAATTTTTGTGAGGGAGCTTTTTGAAAATACTCTTCTTTGTAGGTAAGGGAGGTGTAGGGAAATCCACTCTTTCCGCTCTCTATGCGGTTAAACTTGCAAGAAGAGGAAAGAAGGTATTCCTCAATTCCATAGACCCTGCCCATAATCTGCACGACATTTTTTGTATAAATCTCAGCTCTACTCCACGGGAGATCATTCCAGGGCTTGCCGCTGTAGAAACAGATCTAAATATATGGGTAAAGAAATACCTTAAAGAGACAGAGAGAGAGCTTAAATCTGTATACAAGTATCAAGAAGCCTTTAATCTTCATAAATATTTTAAAACTCTCAAATATGCTCCCGGAATAGAAGAGTATGCAGTGTTTCTTGCTCTCGAAGACACGGTGAAGGAAAGCAAAACCGAAGATATAGATTTCTTAATTTTTGATACGCCTCCCACTGCATTAACTTTAAAGTTTTTTGCCCTTCCCTCGGTTTCACTTATATGGCTTAAAGAGCTAAAAATTTTTAGACAAACCATTCTAGACAAAAAAGAGATCATCACAAAGATAAAATCAGGAACAAGGGGAGGATTGATAGAGAAAGATCCGGTTCTTAAGAGAATCGATACTCTGATAGCGAGATATGAAGAATTTTTTTCCGTGCTTAAGGCCCCCCATATTTCCAGTGTGTTTGTTGTCCTTAATCCGTTCAAATTATCCAGGTCAGAGTCTCTGCTCATCCAGCAGGAGCTCACTAACCTGGGAATAAACATACCCTATGTAATTTTAAATAAATATACCGGGGATGATGAGTTTATGCACAGTTTAAAAAAGGAGTTTAAAGATTCGATAATCGGAATTATGGAAACTCAAAATGGTGAAATCGAAGGAGTGGAAACCCTTGATTCACTGGAGCTTCCAGTTGGTATTGAACAATTATAAGAAGAAATGTACTAAGAAGCTTGTGCTTTCTTAGGGTGAGCCTTTATACAGGGAGTCCCCGCACCTCAACCTGCATGTAAGTCTTAAGAACCCTTAAAGTTTGAGGTGCACGGGACTCCCATAAGAGCCTCTATCTGAATCAGAAGCACAATCTTCGTAGTACTACTTATAGAGGAGGAGTGATGTTTAGAATTCAAACTCTTAACAGAATAGCCTCTAAAGGGCTGGAACTCTTCGACCAGGAAAAATATCGGGTTGCTTCGGATACCGAAAACCCCGATGCCATTCTGGTCAGAAGCTTTAACATGCACGAGATTGAACTACCCCCGGCTCTAAAGGCTATCGCAAGGGCAGGCACCGGAGTAAACAACATTCCCATAGAAAAATGCTGTCAGCGGGGTATCGTTGTTTTCAATACTCCAGGTGCAAATGCAAATAGTGTTAAAGAGCTGGTACTGGGAGGGCTGTTCCTGGCATCGCGAAAAATCTATCAGGGAATAAGCTGGGTTAAATCACTCGCCGGGAAAGAGGATTTAAGCAAGCTGGTAGAAAAGGAGAAATCGGCCTTTGGAGGGCCTGAAATTAAGGGTAAGAAACTCGGGGTTATAGGACTTGGAAAGATCGGGGTAATGGTTGCAAACGATGCAGAAAAATTAGGAATGAAGGTTACCGGTTACGATCCCTTTATTTCCGTAGAGGCTGCATGGGGGCTTTCAAGCACTGTTAAGAGGGCAAACAGTCTTGATACAATCTTTAGTGACTCAGATTATATTACACTTCATGTTCCGTTGACAGATAAGACCATGAACATGATAGACCATAAACAATTTTCTAAAATGAAAAAGGGAATTAGACTTCTTAACTTTGCACGGGGCGGCCTCATTAACAACAAGGCTCTCAAAGAGGCATTGGAAATGGAAATTGTGGAATGTTATATAACCGATTTCCCCACCAACGAGCTTCTTTTCTCAGATAAGGTTATCCCGCTTCCGCACCTGGGAGCATCCACGCCCGAGGCGGAAGAGAATTGTGCAGTTATGGCGGCAGAACAGGTAAAGAATTTTCTCGAAAAGGGTAATATACTCAACTCTGTCAATTTTCCCGATTGCGAGATGGAACTTACAAGAGAGTTTAGAATAGTGGTTGCCAACAGGAATATACCCAGAATGATCGGACAAATCACCACAATACTATCGGAAGAGAAGATAAACATAGCCGATATGCTCAACCAACATAAGGATGAGTATGCATACAATATAATAGATACTGATGATCCTGTACCGGAACAACTTCTTGAAAAAATAAGAAAAATAGAAGGTGTACTTATGGCGAGAGCGGTTTCTTCGAAGTAGCTGCATTTGCTTCCGGTCTATTGTACCCTTACGAATCGCCTTGATATTTTCTCTTTTCTATTGCAAACTTAAAGACCTCCCATAAAAAACAGTATTTCGGAGATATTCGGATAATATGGAAAAACTTGATGTGCTTGTAATCGGAGCCGGAGTCGTTGGACTTGCCGTGGCAGAGAAGCTTTCCCACCGATTTGAGAATGTTGCTCTGGTGGACAAGGAAGAGTTCTTCGGTAGACATACGAGCAGTAGAAACAGTGAGGTGATTCACTCGGGAACATACTATCCCAAAGACTCCCTTAAGGCAAAACTGTGCATTGAAGGCAGAAAGAGACTCTATCGATTCCTCGAAGAGGAGGAGCTTCCTCATCTTCGCTGCGGGAAATTTATCGTGGCCACCTCTGAAGAGGAACTTCCCCTCCTGGAGCACCTTAAGGAAAGGGGAGAGAGAAACGGGGTAGAAGATCTTCTCCTGGTTGACGGAGAAGAAATTCACAGGCAGGAACCCGAGGTTAGGGCTAAAGGAGGATTGTTCGTTCCTTCCACGGGTATTCTCGATGTTCATTCTCTCATGAAGCGACTGCTCCATCGTGCCGAAGAGAACGGTGTAATGGCAGCCTTCTCTACGGAAGTATGTGCTATAGAGAAATGCGAGGGAGGGTATAAAGTATTTTTTAAGGGTGGTGATGAAATTTTCTCGACAAGGGTTGTTAACTCTGCCGGGCTTTTCTCCGATCGAGTAGCCGAGATGGCAGGAATTGATATAGAAACATGCGGTTATAAGCTACACTACAACAAGGGAGAATATTACAAGACGACAAAGATAAGGGGGATGAAACACCTCATCTACCCCGTTCCTCCTTTTGGCGGAAGCCATCTCGGTATTCATACCAGATTACATCTGGATGGTACGGTAAGCTTCGGCCCCAA
The DNA here is from genome assembly GCA_003645645.1 of Spirochaetota bacterium. Taxonomy (GTDB): domain Bacteria; phylum Spirochaetota; class Spirochaetia; order SPDA01; family B32-G16; genus B32-G16. Next base: position 5,920 of record QNBH01000038.1, read on the forward strand.
TTCCTACTATGTAGATGAGATCGATTACTCGATCGATGAAACCTGGAAAGATGATTTTTATAGATCGATTTCCAAATTCTTGAGAGACATTTCCCCCGAAGATATATCTCCTGACGATACAGGAATAAGGGCGAAACTACAGGCCGATGGGGAACCTGTGAAGGATTTTGTAATACATAACGAGACCGATAGGGGGCTTGAAAACTTTGTAAATCTTATCGGAATCGAGTCTCCGGGGCTAACCTCCTGCCTTGCCATAGCGGATTATGTGGATACTCTCTTACAGGATCAAGGAAGAGAGATAGGGAATACCGATAAAAGTTCCGATTGCGCTTCCGATGGTTGAGAAGAAAAATACCAGCAGTATATGAGTGAGCCGATTTCTTATAAAACCCTTGAAGCTTAAAATATCATCCTGAAGGGTTTCAAAATCCTTTACTCTCGGTTTTCTCACAACGGCTTCTATCAATCCCGCAACGAGGCCAACACCTATGGTGGGATTCATCGATGTGATGGGTGCAGCCACAAATGAGACAACCACGGTGATAGGGTGAGCCAGTGCGGCAAGAGCTCCCAGAGCGGAGAGGGAGCCGTTTACGAGAATCCACATCCATATCATGGACAGGGTAAATTGCCAGCCGGATTTTAAAAAACCTGCCGTTATAATACCCACAACCACCAACGGTATCATCCAGGGGAGAAACTTCGATATCCTTGACCGCTGCGGAACCTTTTCTATTTCGGAGAGACCGGGATCCACCTCTCCTGCTTCCAGTCTCTTTAGCCAGGAGAGTATGCCGTCGATATGCCCAGCCCCTACAACGGCTACTACTTTGTCCTCTTCGGTGTTAAATATTTTTGTAGCCAGATACCTGTCCCTTTCATCAATAAGTACCTCTTTTACCGATGGAAGAAACCGGGCAAGCTCTTCCATCATATCCTGGAGAGCCCCCTTTTTCTTAAGCTTTTCCAGATCATCTTCCGATATTTTCTCTCCGGTAAAAATCGATCCGATCATGGCGGCAAGTAGTTTATTTTTATTCCAGAATCCCGACTTTGCCCATGCCCTGCGCAGGGTAATGTGCACTTCCCGATCAACAAAAGAAAAGGCAATCCCCCTTTCTCTGGCTACCTCTATTGCCTTTAACATCTCTTCTCCCGGCTTTACACCCAGATTGATGCCTATTCTCCTCTGGAAAGAGGAGAGTACCAGATTTACCAGAAGAAGAAAACCCTTTCTCTCCCGTAACACCTGGTATATGTTCAGATTGCTCCAGTTCTGGCCATCCGCTATTGCCCTGTAACGGGTCTTATCAATTTCGACACAAACTCTTCCCGGCATCTCCTCCGTTATTACTCTTTCTACCTCATCGACGCTTTCTCTGGATACATGCGCCGTTCCCACGAGTATAATCTCTCTTTTACCCATAGTTATTTTTGTTATGGTTTCGCTTGTATTTGTCTCATTCATTTTTTACTCCTAAGGAATTTGTCGAGCTCCCAGGTGGCAAGACGTTTCTCTATCGACATCGGATCAGCTTTATCCTCAACTTCCAGCAAATATGTCTGGGCAAGCTCCAATTTATCTTCGAGTAGATAATGGGATGCAAGATAGAAGAGCATCTGCATCTCTTCCTTTTTATCTTCCGCCTCTTTAAACCAGTAGAGAAAATCGCCGTCACGTTCCTGCTTCATGTAGACTCGCGCCATGTGGTAGTAAAGGGAATCCCTGGGCAGAGTATTGATAGTACTTTCAAGGTATCTAATAGCCTGTTTCTCCTTCCCGCCCTTTTTAAGACTCAAGGCGGCGAGGAGAGGATAAGAGTATTTCTCTTCTTCAAAGATGTACGCTTCTGCAAAACTTCTGTAGGCTTCCTCCCATTTTTCTGACATATAAAGAAGAACTCCAAGAGAAGGGTATGCGAAATAGTAATCTCTCCTCTTTTTAAGAACTATATAGTAATCCTGTATTGCCTTATCTATTTCGTTAAGCTTCTCATATATACCCGCCCGGTACACATAGGGATAAAAATTGTGAGGATCTATTTGAATTGCCCTGGTAAAATCTTCCAGTGCTTCTTTTAACTTATCCATGTATACCCTGATCTTACCCCTGTCGATGTAATTCCAATAGTAATCCGGATCTAATCTAATCGCCCTGGTAAGATCTTCCTCTGCTCCCTCCCGATCGTTTAAGGCCATTTTGACCTTGCCGCGATCGGCATAGGCAAACATATTGCCGGGCTGAATCTCTATCACCTTTGTATAAATCTTATGTGCATCCACGTATTCTTCCTCTCTTGTAAGAATATAACCGTAACCAAGCAAGGAGGAGATATTTTCCGGGTCGATTTCGAGACATTTTATAAACTCTCTCTTTGCCTGATTCAGTTTGCGGTTATTCAGATATATCTCACCGAGAGAGGATCGCGCCAATACATTTTCAGGTTCTATCTCGATAATTTTATTAAGCAACTCCTGTTGTTTTTTTATATTCCCCAGGTAACCTTCCACCAGAGAGAGATTGTAGAGCACCTCCACATTGTCAGCTTCTTTCTCTAAGGCTCTGTTTAAGAGAGCCTGTGCTTCATCAAACTTGCCCACAGAAATCAAAAGCGAAGAATAGAGTATCAGGTTATCCGATTCTGCAGATTGTAATGAAAACTCTTCCTCAAAAAGAATAACGGCTTCCTCAAATCTACCCTCATTTACGAGCCTTTCGATCTCCTCAATGGGATCGCGCTCGGGTTCTTTCTCTTTTTCGGGAACTACGGGCGGTTCCGGTTGCTTTGGTACTTCATCGGGCAGTATCTCGGGCGCTTCCTCTGGTAATTTTTCTTCTGGTGGTCTTTCAGGAGGAGTCTTACATCCCCACCATATAATAAAAAAATAGAGGAAAAACAGAAAGAAAATTGCTTTTCGCGGCATAAAACCTCTGACTCTGAAGTTTCAGGAAATAATATAACTTCATCTGAGGAAAGATACAAGCTTGCATTTTTATTTTACCATTGGTAGAATCATCTGAAAAATGGATACAAAAGTAGCTAAAAAATATTTCGTCATTCCGGTATTTTATCTGAGTATTATTATTTTCCTCATTTTTCTTCAGTTTTCAAGTGTTCAAAACTTCAAGGAAGAAATCGGCAATATCAGAATAAGTGGTAAAATTCCCTTTTACAAAAAAGACAGATCTTCCGATATAACCAACCTGTCGGTATCCTTCGAAGGGGTAAGTTTTAAATTCTCAGGAGATAGCACAATCGAGATATATGAGAACAACGGCGGCATTCAGAGAATCAAAATCAGAGGATATACACCTTACCCGGATGGGGTTGAGTTAAAATTTACAGAAGGATTCTCCCTTCGCTTTTTAATTGAAGGCGGTAAAACAGATAAAATCTTAATTATACCTGTTCTTACCGCCTATACAGGTAATCCGGAATCGATCAAAATACCTTTCTACCTTGAAGAAGATGCCACTATAGAAACCATAAAAGGGCTGCCCGTACTGCTTGTAAACTATAAAAACACTTCCCATTTTCTTTCAACCGGACAGGGCTCGACTATCGATACCAGGGCAGGAAAAATCTTATTATCCTCCACTAAAAATACCTTTTCGGAAATAGTCTACGAGGAAGCAAGCCCTGAGATAAACGATCCTTTCTCTTACTGGTTTATGCAAGGAGTTTCGGCAATTGAAGAAGATGAGTATATGAAAAGGGTGGAATCCTATCTGGATAAGGCCTATTTTGGCTTTAGAACATCCAGATTTGCCCCGGCTCAGGGGGGATGGAGAACCGGCGAAGGGGGAGTTGAGTTTAGCGAAAGAGTTCTTGTTGCTCTCTTTTCAGAAGCACTGAAAAGAGGTCGCTACAATGAGATATTCTCGCAAATACAGAGTGTAATTACCGATAACAGGAGCAAATTAAGCTATTTATCTTTACCTTTCCTGGGTAATTTCGGAAGAATCGGAGACTCCATACAGATTGGTGATGCAGAAAAAGTAGAAGCCCTGATAGAGCGGGTTCGTCAGGAGGATAGAACTGTTTTTCTTAACCCCGATTTGATACTATTTATCGTTAATCACGGTCCTTTCTCGCTCACTCAGGAGATATTCAAACTTGCAGAAACTGTAAACCTATCGGAGGCCGAATTGAAGTTAACCCTGGGGATACTGAGAGCCTATCTTCAAGCTTGTGAAATAAGTGAAAAATTGGGTAGTTCCTTCTCAGCACTTTCGGTAATAACCGAGAATAAAATCCTTCCTGCAATCCGTAGAACGGATAGGGGTTTGTTCATTGAAGCAGAGCAGGGCTCTATCGATGTACTCCAATCGATCGAGGCGGGTAAGCTTATCCTTTCCCAGGGTAAAATAGAGGAGAAGAGTTTTCTGGTTTCTCTAGGTAGAGAAATGATACTCTCTGTACTCCGCCTTTCAGATAGTGAGGGTGTTCTACCGGCCCGTCTATCCGTGGAAAACAACCGGATTATTCTAGAAGAAGGTAAAATACAACCTGAGGATATTTATACGCTAATTACTGATAACAGCTATTATACCCGGGAAATATCTCTTTTTGAACCTATCGGTCCCGGGAGCTGGATACTTACATGCGCCGAGTTTATCTCCTGCGAAGTCAGCTCCGAACGAATCTCCTTCTCCTTTCGCTTCCCCGAAGGCCATGCCCATCACACTATAATTCAGGGAGTTAAACCCTTTAACAATATTCAACTTTTCGGAATTAACTGGAGAAGCGACCCTACCTTCGAAAACTACACCAGCGGCTGGGTCTACAACAGGGAAACGCAGACCCTCTACTTAAAATTAACCCACAGGCAAAACATAGAAGAGGTTGTACTCTACTACTAACAAGCGTAATCTTTGCGATACGCCTTTGGAGGTGAGGTTCGGTTAAAGAGGCTTATTTTTTAGCCCTTTTTTGTCTTTATATTACCATCTATATCTACTACAAGGGTATTTACGGGCAGACCCTTCCCCGATAATTCCACCCCCCTTTCTACCATGTGTTCAAGACCGGAACAACATGGCACACTCATTATTACAACAGTCAGGGAGTATATTTTATTGTTTTTAATAATCTCTGCTATTTTATCTACATAATTGCCGGTATCATCCAGCTTAAGACAGGCTATTGCAACTCTTCTACCCTTCAGGAGCTCGGTGTGGAAGGCCCCGAAGGCAAAGGCACAGCAGTCTGCAGATAAAAGTAAATGACATTCGTTAAAACAGGGGGCCATGCGAGAAACCAGATGCAGTTGAATGGGCCACTGTTTTAGTTCTGATTTTACTTTTCCGGAATCGGTTCTATCCACATATTTCTTGTATCCGTGAACGGCCTTTGCAGCCTCCTCTCCCCTTGTATCCTTAACATGCAGGTAAGTTTCCTCTGCATTGTAGGGTTTTACCTCTCTTTCTATAATCTTTAGTGCATCTGTGGGACAGACATCCAGACAGGCACCCAGCCCATCACAGTAAATTTCTCTAACAAGTACCGCCTTGTTCTCTTCGTCCAGTTCAAGCGCGCCTTCTGCACATGCAGTAGTACAAAGACCACAGCCATTGCCTTTTCCCTGTCTATCTCAATTATAAGTCTTCTCATCCGGATTGCCCCCATTAAGTAGTGGATCCTGCCTCAAGCTTCTCTCTCGGAGAGAGGCAGAGCCTTCTTCGTAAAAACGCTTAAATATTAAAAAGTACCGGCCTCTGTTCATTTCCTGCAGTACACTAAATCAGGTTTCGCAAGTGCCGGATAGCTTACATATACGGTAATATATTTATGAGTGGAATTCCTTGATCCGGGTCAATCAATTATCATTTCTACAAGTTTTTCCGCAGTAAATCCCAAATGTTCTGCCAGTTTAGCTCCTGGTGCCGATTCTCCGAACCTGTTAATTGACAGTATATTTCGGGGGGAAGAGGCAATTGCCTCCCAACCGGTACTTAATCCAGCTTCTACCACGAAAATGCTGCATCCTGAAGGTAAAATCTCCTCCCTGAAAGAGTTCTCCTGCGAGAGGAAAAGCTCCCTGGAGATCATGGATACGATTCGAACCTTTTTCCCGGAAATGGAAGGGACGGCTTTGAGTGCAAGCCCCACTTCCGAGCCTGTGGCAACAATTATCACATCGGGAACCCCCTGCGTGTCTTTAACTATATATGCGCCTCTCCTCATATTCTTCTTCCAGTCCAGGTCATCCTTCCGGTACACTTCAAGGTCTTGCCGCGTTAATGCCAGAGCGGTAGGGCCGTCTCTTCTCTCAAGAGCCATCTGCCAGGCTACCGCCGTCTCCTGCGCATCACCCGGTCTTAAGACAATCAACCCTGGAATAACCCGAAGAGCCTGAAGATGTTCTACCGGCTGGTGAGTCGGTCCGTCTTCCCCCACAAAAATTGAGTCATGTGTAAAAACATAGATTACAGGCATCTTCATCAGTGCCGCAAGCCTTATGGCCGGTCTCATGTAATCGGAGAAAACCAGAAAGGTTGCACAGAAAGGCTTAAACCCACCATGAAGGGAAATACCGTTGGTTATACTGCCCATTGCATGTTCGCGTATTCCAAAGTGGAAGTTCCTCCCGAGGGGATTATTGGCGGAGAAGTCCCCACACCCTTCCATTTCCGTTACATTCGAAGGAGCCAGGTCTGCAGAACCCCCAACCAGATTGGGTATCTCTTTTGCCAAAAAATTTAGTACCTTGCCGCTTGCTTTTCGTGTAGCAACCTTCTCGCCGATTGAGAAAGCAGGTACTCCGATGGATTCTATATTCGGAGAATTATCACCAATCCAGGTTTCAAACTCCCTCTTAAGCTCGGGATTCTCCCTGGACCACTTGTCGTAAACTTCCTGCCATCGATCGTAACGATCTTTCCAGATTTTCTGTTTCTCATGAAAATATTCCTCCGCTTCCGGGGATACCCAGAATGGAATATCTTCCGGAATGCCTAAGCTCTTCTTTGCTGCCTGTGCCTCTTCCGCCCCAAGGGGAGCACCATGCACACTGTGAGAACCTGCCTTGCTGGGAGCACCCTTTCCTATAACCGATTTAAGAAGGATAATACTGGGTTTATTCCTTTCGGCTTTTGCCTCCCCTACCAGTTCGGAAATGAATTTCATATCATAAGCATCACCGGAAAGGGTGTGCCAGCCATAAGCACTGAATCGTGCAAGAACGTCTTCGGAGAAAGCAAGATCCGTGGAGCCTTCTATGGTAATTTTATTATAGTCGTAGAATACAATCAAATTACCAATACCTAAGTGCCCTGCAATTGAAGCAGCTTCCGCAGAAATCCCCTCCATGATACAGCCATCGCTTGCCAGAACATAGATGTAATGATCTATAATCCGATGCTTATCGGTATTAAAGCGGCCGGCTAACATGCGTTCTGCAATAGCCATCCCCACACCGTTGGCAAACCCCTGACCCAGAGGTCCGGTGGTTGTCTCTACTCCCGGTGTGCACCAGTATTCGGGATGACCTGGAGTAGGGGAACCGAGCTGGCGGAAGTTCATAAGATCTTCCTTTTTAAGACCGTAACCGGAAAGATAGAGCAGGGAGTACAAGAGCATTGAGCCATGTCCTGCAGAGAGAACGAAGCGATCTCTATTGATCCATTTTGGCTCTGCAGGATAATGGTTTAATATCTCTCCGTACAGAACAGCTCCGAGTTCGGCGCATCCCAGAGGTAGTCCGGGATGACCTGAGTTAGCCTTCTCAATTGCATCGATGGAAAGGCTTCTGATCGATTTTGCCACTTCTTCAAGAGCTCTAATGTTCACTTATTTCCTCCGTAATGACTCTTTTTTCCATAATTCCTGCAGTAGGACAGACTTTTACACACTCTCCGCATCCATCGCAGTGAGTGTCCGCAAGGGCCCTACCGAAGGGAGCTTTTATTCTTGTTATAAAACCTCTTTTCTCAAAACTCAAAACATGAAAACCCTTTATCTCGGCACATGCACGAACACAGGCCCCGCAGTTTATGCATTTATGGATTTCCATTTTTATCTTTTCGTGCGAATCGTCTGTTTGATAATCTCTGCACTCTCCCACAAAAAGCCTCTGCTCCGCACCGTAACGGGTAGCATACTGTCTCAGTTTACATTCTTCTGCAGCGTCGCATCCGCATTTTAAACATCTGGCAGCCTCTTCTCTCGCTTTACCGGTTTCAAAACACTTTTCTATCTCTTCGAAGCTGGTAAGTCTTTTATCTTCGGCAATTATGGGCAGGGTTATTCTCGGTTTTTTTTCGTAACCTTCGAATACTTTTTCGCTCACCTCCTCCAACGGCCCCATGGAAGAATTGAAAAGTACAGGCTCACCCGTTACCTCCTCTCCCATAAGATACTGATGGGCCGCAAAGGCCGCCTTTCTGGCATTACCCACGGCCCTTACCGCAATATCGGCACCTGTCTGACAATCTCCGAAGCTGAAAATGCCCGGTCTTCCGGTCATAAAGGTGTTGGGATCTGTCTTGATGGTCCCCCATTTAGTGATCTCTATTCCCAGGTCAGTTATACAATCGGGTAACACCTTCTGCCCTATGGCACTTATTACAGCAGTCGCCTCTATTTCAAACTCGGAGCCTTCTACGGGAACCGGTCTCCTCCTGCCACTCGAATCGGGTTCTCCAAGCTCCATCCTTGTACACTCAAGGACAAGCCTATCGGCTCTACGCCTTATAGATACAGGTGCTACCAGGAACTCGATCTTAACACCTTCGTGCAGAGCCTCTTCTATCTCATAATCATTTGCCGGCATCTCGCTTCTGGTTCTCCGATAGAGTATGGTAGCCTCGGCACCCAAACGTATAGCCGATCTTGATACATCTATGGCGGTATTGCCTCCTCCTATTACAAGCACCTTATTCCCGATATAGGGAGGACTTCCTTCGACGAGTCGAGCGAGATAATCGATCCCGCTGTATACCCTCTCCAGATCTTCTCCTTCAATTCGCATACTCGTAGCACCCTGGGCACCTATGGCTATCATCAAACAATCGTATTCTCTCTCCAGTTCTTTAGCCTTTATGTGCTTGCCGATTTCTGTATTGTAATGAACTTCCACCCCCAGTTTCTCTATTGCTCCCAGCTCCTCATCTATGTTCTTATCGGGTAACCTGTATGAGGGAATCCCGTATCTTAGCATCCCACCCGACATGGCCCTGGCTTCAAAAACGGTTACCCTGTGCCCTTTAAGACGCATGTAATAGGCGGCACTCATACCTGCAGGACCTGCACCGATAACGGCCACTTTTTTGCCGGTATCGGGTTCGGGAACGGGCAGTTGTACCCTCCCCTTTCCGGATATTTCATAATCTATGATGTACCTTTTCATGGCTCTGATTGAAAGGGGCTCATCTACTCTATTTCTTCTACAGGCCGTCTCACATGGAGCTGGACATATACGTCCCAGTATTCCCGGGATGGGAGCTTTCAACCTCATCAACTGTGCTGCATCGATTTCTCTCCCCTTTGCTGTAAGATCGAGAAATCCCTTAATATCTATAGATGCAGGACATGCATCTTCACAGGGCGGTATGCAATCGCCGTAATGATCTGAGAGGAGAAGATTGAGACACATTCTGCGGCTTTCATTGATCTCTTCAGATTCCACTATTACAGACATTCCATCGGTTACAACGGTGGCACAGGAAGGCACCATGTTCTCCTTGCCTCCTTCCACCTTTACCGCACATATAAAGCAACTGGTAAAAGGTTTCAGGTTTTCCGAATGGCAGAGGGTGGGAATATCGTAACCGGCAATTTTTGCCGCCTGTAATACTGTAGATCCTTCCTCAACCCTTACCGCCTTGCCGTTGATATTTACTGTTACCTGAGCCATTACAAAACCTCTATTGCATCGTATTTACAGGTTTCCACACATATACCGCACCTGGTACAGATATCGGGATCGATGCTGTGAACCTGCTTTCTCTCCCCGCTGATTGCGTTTACAGGACAAGCCTTCTTACAGAGCATACAACCCGTACACTTATCATCAATAACGACCATGGTAATGAGAGCCTTGCAAACTCCTGCAGGACACCTTTTCTCGAATATGTGCGCCTCGTACTCCTTGCGAAAATATTTAAGTGTTGTAAGTACCGGATTGGGTGCAAGCTGACCGAGACCGCAGAGAGAAGTCTTATTTACATGATGGGCGAGATTTTCGAGCTTGCCCATATCCTCTTCCTCCCCTTTCCCCTCCGTTATCTTTTCCAGAATCTCCAGCATCCTCTTTGTGCCGATTCTGCAGAAGGTACACTTACCACAGGATTCTTTTTGTGTAAAGGAGAGAAAGTATTTTGCCACATCCACCATGCAGGTCTTCTCATCCATTACCACCAGCCCACCGGAACCCATGATCGCACCTGTGGCATTTATGGAATCGTAGTCGATTGGAGTGTCGAATAGACTGTCGGGGATGCATCCACCCGCAGGCCCTCCTATTTGCACCGCCTTCACCGGAAGCCCGGTGGTCGTGCCGCCACCTATCTCTTCCACGATATTCCTGATGGACAGGCCCATGGGTACCTCTATCAACCCACCCCTTTTGATTTTTCCTGCCAGAGCAAAAATCTTTGTACCGAAGCTCTTCCCGTAAGAATATTTGTTAAAGGATGAAGCTCCGTTTAGTATTATACGTGGTACATTGACCCAGGTTTCCACATTGTTTATATTCGTGGGATACCCTCCGATACCGGACTGAGCGGGGAAGGGAGGTCTGAGCCTGGGCATCCCTCGTTTACCCTCAATTGATGCTATAAGGGCCGTCTCCTCTCCACAAACGAATGCACCGGCTCCCTCTTTTACATCCAGATGAAAGGAGAGGCCTGATTGAAGGATGTTTTCCCCCAGAAAGTTCCGCTCCTCGGCTTCGCTGATGGCCTTTTTAATCCTTTTAAGTGCCAGTGGATACTCTGCGCGACAGTATATATAGCCGTGATCGGCTCCTGTAGCATATGAGCCGATTACCATACCCTCGATTACTGCATGTGGGTCTCCCTCCATTATGGCTCTGTCCATAAAAGCTCCGGGGTCTCCCTCGTCTGCGTTGCATACGAGATACTTTATCTTACTCGGTGAAGCAGCCAGAAAAGACCACTTGACAGCGGTGGGGAATCCCGCCCCACCTCTACCCCTCAAACCCGATTTCTTTATCTCCTCTATTATCTCTTCCGGCTTCATGGTGGTAAGGCATTTCTTAAGTGCCTCATACCCTCCGGTCTGAATATATTCATCGATGCTTTCAGGGTCGATTACCCCACAGTTCTTAAGCACAATCTTAACCTGGGGTTCAAGATACTTCTTCTCCTCCTCAGAATCCAGTATCCTGTTCTCCCTGGGAAGTTCACCCTCCTGCAGTGCTTCTAGAAGCTTGTCTGCAAATTTCCTGTCTACATTTCCGTATGTAATTCGCTCTTCAGCAGTGAGCACATCCACAATTGGTTCTGCATGACACAATCCCACGCAGGAGGTGATACCCATTTCTACGGATGTCCCCTCTACTTTTGATGAAATATAATCGTATATATCCTGGGCACCGGCTGCTATTCCGCAAGAACCGAGCCCCACTATGAGTTTAGCCTTTTTCATTTCTGTATCCGTTAAGTATTTTTTTTATTTTTGCGGTGGTAAGTTTCCCGTATACTGTGTCGTTAATCATTACAACCGGAGCGAGAGAACAGCATCCCAGACAGGCCACAGAGGTGAGAGTAAAGAGCATGTCTTCGGTTGTCTCCCCCTCATCTACGTTAAGTTCGTCGCTTATAACGGAGTAAAGCATCTCCGTACCTGCCACATGGCAGGCGGTTCCCTTGCACACTCGGATTAGATACTTGCCTACAGGAGTAAAACGAAACTGGGAGTAGAAAGTGGCCACCCCGTAGAGTTCGGCAAGGGGCATGCCGATCTCCTTTGCAACTGCTTCCACCAGTTTTTCCGGGATATAACCGTATCGCCGCTGCATTTCCTGAAGCAGGGGAATGGATTTATCGGGCGTCGAGCCTATCTCGGAGACAAGACTTTTTGCTTCGGCAGGAATGGTACTCTCATCGATTAAGGGCACAATAAATCTCCTTCCTTATTTATTAAGAAAAAACAGAGTTTTTAAGCAATTCAGGCTGTCCCGCAACCTCGATTTTGGCTATTACTAGTCAGTATCTTGTGTGTTTCGTATTAAATAACCACAATATCTTGTATGCTCCGCCAATTTTCGGCAGTTTCTGGACAGCCTGAATTAACTCTTTTTTTCTATCTTATACCATACTTGACAAATTTTTTCAATGGAGAGAGTTGTGTTAACGTCTTCCTTTGGAACAGATACCACGAATACTTTTAAACTGTCAAATGGATGGCGATCGGGAACCCGCTCACTCCCTCCGTAACGATCTAAAGACTAATTTTCTGGAATGGAGGGGAGATACGGAGTTCGACATGTTGTGTATTATGTATTAGATTGACCACAACATCTTGATTGCCCTGGCGATTTACGCCGGCTGCGGAACAGCCTGAATTATAAATAATCTTCAGTATACAATTGTAATTCTATCATGCGCTCCAATAGTTGTTCCTTTGTCGCTTCGGGGAAATTAGCGAATACAAGTTCTTTTGCGAAGAGTTTGGCAATATAATTCAATTTTCTTGATCTTGATTTTGATGCATAAATATAGTCGGCATGGCCGTTATTTATTACGATAACGTAGTTATCGACATCGTAGTAACTTCGCCAGAGCTCCCCCGGAGATTTCTTAAAAGTATATCCGGGAAGCCCCTTTTTAGCGGAAGTGTCCCGGTTTTTCTCCCCTGTTTGGAAAAGCTCCTCGGTAATTGTGATGATGCTTTCAGCCTCGCAGAGGAGATCCTTTTGTATGGCCGTTACTTTAATGCGGGTGATACCCGGTTCAGAAGGTGCTGTGAAACGGGCATATTCCATATCCTCTGCACTCAACGTGCCCTCACCTTCTACTATTTCCCAGCGGAGTTTAAGACTGCTCTCGACTTGCCGTCCTTTTTTATCACACGCTACCGCTCTGAGACGCCTGGTATCGGAGGTCTTGACGATGACCTTTGCAGGAGAAATACGAACGGAATATAGGGGTCCTGCAAACTCAAAAAACTCTTTCTGGAGTTCTTCCTTAGCCTGCTCTGCACCGGCCAGGTACACCACCCCTTCCTCACCATCCCCGGATGGTGGTTCCGTGCCTTCGCCGGGGCTTCCGGTTGAATCCCCTTTCCTCAAGACTTCTATTTTTTGCTTTGGTTTTACTTCGAGCCAGCTGTACTCATCTTCAGGAAGGTAGATAAGCGCTTTCCGAATAGCCCTGGATATTTTCTTTAGAATAGTTCTGCTTGCCTTTTCTTCTTCGGCTTTCTTCTGCTCTTCTATTATTTCGCTTAAGGCTTTACCCAGGTCGGTAAGGGAGTTTAAAAAGCTTTCGAAGGAGCTGTCGTAGATGATTCCGTCCCGTGTGCCTGGAGTAAGCTGAAGGAAAGAAACATCAATAATCCCTTCGAGATAGGGAGAGTTCCAGGGAAAGACATTTAACTGTTCGATTTGTCTGATAGAAGGAATAACTCGAGTACCGGTTTTATACAATCCTACCTGGTTTTCGGATGACGGGTCGTTTAAATAGATTTCCGTATAGATTTCTCCCAGAGGACTTCGGACTTCAGGCAGGTGATGCAGAAGACGCCCCTTGAACTTCCTTGGTTCTACGATTAGTTCCTTCCTGGATGTACGATCGATTATTCTAATGGTAATGTCTCTTTTGCTTATTCTGTCGCGAAGTTCCGATGCCAGGTAGTTTTGAATCTTCTCCCCGGAAAGCTGCCGTACACCGGGAAGCACAGGATGGATAAATAGTTTCGTGCCGGTATGATTGAACAGAGTCTTAGCCTCGCTTATGGAATATCCTGGATTGTTTCTGACAAGTTTCATCCTCCGGATCACTTCTTCTCTTCCCATGGAGGTTATTATCAGTTCTTCCCCCACTGTCCAGAAGCTCAAAAGCCCGATGCCGAACTCCCCCTGAATACCGGTTATCCCTTTTTTCTTCAGTTCCCGCTTTATGGAAGAACCGATATGAGTAGCAACGTATTCAAAATCATCGATACCATCACCATCATCAATTACCTTCAGATATGTTTCCCCTTTCTGCTTCCCCCTGATAATGGTGATGTTTTTTGCATTGGCATCGATACTGTTTTCAACAAACTCGGCGATTGCTTTAAGCGGATTTGTTTGTGAAAGGGCAATGATGGTAATAGCATTCCAATTATCACCTATCTTTAGCTTCCCTACATTCGGGTTATTGTTCCGGGTACCGATATCCATTTTCTTTACCTGGTTTAAGTATTCAGCACAATATATTAACCCATTTGTCAGGCTTTGCAAAGGGATGCTTTATTACATCAACACTGGCGCATATTATGCTATTACGAAGCCAATTTGCGTTATTTTAACAAAATTTTTTATTTGGTTTAAGGCTATGCCGCGCTCGGTTAAATGGCTGATAGATAGGCAATTACACAGAAAATTTCATTTTTTTCGTTGAATAGAAGGGGGTAAACCCGGTTTTGTCCGTTTGATATGATAGGATTGTAGGCTTCCGCACTAATATTGTTGATCCTCCCGCAGTATTTTTTAAGGAGCATCCCGAACAATCAGTTAAAAACCCCCACTCCTGTAACACTTTGGTTCTCCCGAATTATTTTAGAGGGCAAAAGAAAGCGGGAAGAGCAACCTCATACTTCCGCTTAGCTGAAAACCCAGCCCGCCAGCCCCCAATCACCCGCATGAAGCGCCCAATACCTTTCACCCCGATTTCGTCGGCATCTCTTCTTCGGCGATTTGGTTCCGATCACCCGCAAGAAGCGCCCAATACCTTTCAC
>QNBH01000039.1 GCA_003645645.1 Spirochaetota bacterium
GCATTTTCTCACCCTTACTGTAAAAGAGAAAAATGGTAAAGGGTACGGCTGCATGGCCGGAGAAGAAGAGATCGTTTTGAAAATTGAAGCTGTCTATCATTCCGGGAAAGGTAACCGGTACCGCCTCAGAGGGGGATTTGAGGTGAGTCATTACCAGGAAACATGCCCTGGTAAAAACGATCAGACTGAAGAAAAAAAGGGTACCTTTGAGTTTTGAGAGATCGAAGAGAAGGGGATAAAGAACGGCGGTTATAAGAATTGTCATATACCCAAGCACAAACAGAGGTGCAAGATTTACAACAGGAAGTATATCCAGAAGAAGATCGGTTACCTCCTGAGCATCGATATAGAAAGTAACATATACGCCGCTAAAATAATCCGCCGTAATTGCTGCGAGAAAGAGTGGCAAAATTATATAGAGATAGGCTCTTCTCTCATCTTTAAAATATTGAAGTATCTCTTTCGGTCTGTTGAGTCTCATCTTTTAGCATAAATCAATTATAATGAGTTAAGCAGAGTTTAGCTATAACACGAAAATGAGTCAAGCAGAAGAAAACAGTGTGTCGGTAATTATATAGCAGTATCGAGCACAGACTGGTGTGCCGGTTGGATATTCATGATGGTGGGGATTGTTCTGATGCTTTTCATGATCTTTTTAAAATCGCCCTTGTTTTCGATCTCCATGGTGAAAGAGCCTCTCAAATCACCCCTCTCATCTTCTTCCAGCTTGCCCTCTATGAGATGGCCCTTGTATTTCCTGATCGCACCTTCGATCTCGGAGAAAAGGTCTGAAGTACGTCTGGCGTGTACTTTGAGCCTTCGAGTGTACCGGGGTGATTCTGTTTCCCACTCTACGGTGATTTTTCTCTCATCGAACTCCGAAATGGCCCTGAGATTCTGGCAGTTTTTTTTATGTACGATTATCCCCCTGCCCCTGGAGATGTAGCCTATTATTTCATCCCCGGTGGAAGGGTTACAGCACTGTGCGATTCGGATCATCATGTTTTTCTCTTCTCCGATTCTGAAGGTTATCCGGGAGGTATCCAGAACCCTCTTTACTATCTCCTTCTTCTCTTGCTCTTTGAGTTGAGGAGCCTGATGATGTTGCACAGGCTCCTCCGGTTTTTTCTTTGCAACAATGCTTCTGTCAAGGATAAGACTGTCATCGTACCTGTTGAGCCACTGCCTTATTTTAGAGCGCGCGCTGGATGTTTTTACGTATCGAAGCCAGTTGAGATGGGGCCTTGCTGAGTTAGACGTTAATATTTCAACAACCTGGGTATTTTTAAGCTCTGCATTAAGGGGGATGATAGCACCGTCCGCCTTTGCAGCCATACAGTGATTTCCCACTTCTGTGTGTATGCGATAGGCAAAATCTATGGCGGTAGCACCTCTGGGCAGCTCTACTATGTCTCCCTTCGGAGTAAAGCAGTAGATGGAGTCTTCGAGGAGCTCTCTTTTAATCTCCTCGAGAAACTCCCCGGAGGTAAGACGTTTCCCGTCCCACTCTTTGAGTTTATTGATGATGGCAAGATCCTTTGGCCTTAACTCTTCTCCCGATAATCTCTGTTTGTACAGCCAGTGTGCTGCAATACCGTGTTCTGCCGTTCTGTGCATATCGTAGGTTCTAATTTGAATCTCGAGCCTCTTCCCGTCATCACACATTACCGTTGTGTGCAGGCTCCGATAACGGTTTGCCTTGGGCATGGCAATATAGTCCTTGAATCTTCCTTCTATCGGTTTCCACAGGCGATGGATAATACCCAGAAGGTGATAACATTCATTCTGATTGTTGCACAGGACACGTATTCCGAGAAGATCGTAGATCTCGTCCAGTTGTTTCTTGCCCCTTTTCATTTTTTTGTAGATGGAGTAGAAATGTTTGGCTCTTGTGGATACCTTGATGTCAAGACCTTCTCTGGCAGCCTCCCGGTATAGCGTTTTCTCCACTTTCTTAAGGTAATCCGCTCGCTCCACTTTCCTGGAGGAGAGAAATCCCTTTATCTGGTGATAGGCATCCGAATGGAGAGCCTTAAGAGAGAGGTCCTCAAGCTCCACTTTCATCCAGGAGATTCCCAGCCGGTCGGCCAGAGGAGCATAGATGTCCAGGCACTCCCTGGCGATGGCCTTTCTTTTCTGCTCAGGAAGATATTCCAGGGTACGCATGTTATGCAGTTTATCGGCCAGCTTTATAAGTATTACCCGAATATCCTTTACCATTGCAAAAAGCATCTTTCTTATGCTTTCCGCTTCCTGAACACTCTTGGACTTTGCCTTTAATATCGATATTTTTGTAACTCCGTTTACAAGAGATTCCACCTGCCGCCCGTATCGCCTTTTCATCTCTGCCCGGGTTACTCCGGTATCTTCCAGAATATCGTGCAGGAGAGCCGCTATCACGCAGTTTCTGTCCATCTTCATATCAACGAGTATCTCTGCCACCTGTAAAGGATGGATAAAGAAAGGTTCCCCGCTTGCCCTCTTCTGCTCGCGATGCAATTGTTCCGCCCAGAGGGCTGCAGAAAATATTTTATTCCTGTCCTCTTCGCTGTAGTGATTAAGCTTTTTTTTAAACTCTTCTATTTTCTGTATCATCTTCTGCCTGCAATAACCCTATCTCTCCCGGCAAGGTCCTTCTTGATCTCAATATCGTAATATCCCGTCTGTTTAAAGATACTTTCAAGTACAGGCATTTGAGAAGCGGACGCTTCAATTAGAAGATAACCATCCTCGTTCAAATAATCCACCCCTTGCCGGATCAATCTTTCTGACAGCTCATACCCCTCTTCACCTCCGAACAGGGCGATTTCAGGCTCCGGCCACCCGGCATTTTTCATATCGGATACTTCTCCTTTCGAAAGGTAAGGGGGATTTGCTATAATCATGTCGAAAGAGCCGGGAACTTCGGTCAGCAGATCGCTTTTATAAAAAGGCAAAACCTCACCCAGGATATTCCTGCAGTTTAATTTAAAAACCCTCTCTGCATCCGGGGATATATCGGAAGCTGAAATATGTATATCGCCTCTCGACTTTTTTACGGTGATGGCGATACATCCCGTTCCCGTGCATACATCGTGCATCTTAAGCATCCAGGGTTTCTGTGAAAGTATTTCCAGAGCAGTTTCCACCAGAGTTTCTGTTTCCGGTCTGGGTACAAGAACCCGTTCATCCACATAGAACTCCATGCCGAAGAACTCTTTCTTTTTACGAATATATGAGACGGGCAGTCCTGAAAGCCTCTTTTCCAAAAGTTCTCTGAATATATTAAAGGATTTTTCGGGTAGTTGTTCAGGATAGGATGCGTAGAGTTTCTCCTTGGGAATAGACAGAGCATAAGCAAGAAGTACCACCGTATCGAGAAAAGGAGTGTCTATCTGTTTGACTTTGAGTAATGAAGAGCCATATTGAAGGGCATCGCGCACAGTCATTTAAGCCCCCTCATGAGGTCATTGCCTTCTCACTGTATTCAAGCTTAAGGGCATCTATGATCTCCGCGAGATTCCCTCCCATTACCGATTCGAGTTTATAAAGTGTGAGGTTGATTCTGTGATCGGTTACCCTGTTTTGCGGAAAGTTGTAAGTACGAATCCTCTGGGAGCGGTCTCCGGAGCCTATCTGACTTCTTCTCATGGCAGCTCTTTCCTGCTGTTTTTTCCTCTCTTCTATCTCATAAAGGCGTGCTCTCAGCACGCGCAAAGCCTTGGCCTTGTTTTTATGCTGAGATTTTTCATCCTGGCATGTAACTACGAGCCCACTGGGAAGGTGGGTGACTCGTACTGCGGAATCGGTGGTATTTACACTCTGCCCTCCCGGTCCGGATGAACGAAACACATCAACCTTTAAATCTTCGGGATCGATCCCGATATCGGTTTCCTCTGCTTCCGGCAAAACGGCTACTGTTACTGCAGAGGTATGAATTCTTCCACCCGATTCGGTAGTGGGGATGCGTTGTACTCTGTGCCCTCCGCTCTCATAACGAAGTTCTTCGTATACATTATCTCCGGATATGGAGAAGATGATTTCTTTAAAGCCGCCTATTTCGGTGGGATGGGAGGACATAATTTCGATTTTCCATCCTCTCAGCTCTGCAAATCTGCTGTACATCCGGAAAAGGTCTGCAGCAAAAAGGGCAGCCTCTTCTCCCCCGGTGCCGGCACGAATCTCCATTATGATATCTTTTTTATCAAGAGGATCTTTCGGAACAAGAAGAAGTCTTAGTTTATGGAGGAGCTCATTTCTGCAGGGCTTAAGCCTGTGCAGCTCTTCTGATGCCATTTTTTTCATCTCCTCATCTGATTCTTCTTCAAGAATGGTCTTTGCCTCTTCGATTTCCCTATCGATATTTTTAAGCTCTTCGTAGGATTCCACTGTATCACGAAGCCGTGCATGTTCCTTGCTCAGTTCTCTGTAACGCTTTAAATCTTTTATAATATCGGGATCGCTTATTAATTTTTCGAGTTCTTCTAATCTCTCTGATAGTTCCTGTAATTTTTCCAGCATGGCTTAAATATAACAATAACATTGGTTTAGTTCAATGGATCCGGAATCATGAGGGGTGCTGTAAAGCGGATGATGCTTCCCCTTCCAACTTCGCTTTTTACAGTGATAGAGCCTTCGCTCAGTTCTGCCAGATGTTTAGCTATGGAAGGCCATCACCTATGGTGGTGGTCCACTCGTCGAAAGACCGGTGGACAGACTGGCTTAAGCCCGTCTGTATCTGGCCTTTCTCTCCTGCTATGCCGGTTCTGGCACTCAGATCACCATCTGCAATTTTTAAGCTGGTTTCTGAAAGGGCATTAATATGGCGGATAATTGAGAAGTATCCGAAAAACCAGGCTGAGGAGATCGCAAATATTGTAACCACGGCTAATATAGAAAGATTTCGTTTCGTAGCTCTTTCTATATATGATAAAACAAATAAGCTAGAAGGATTATTTTAATATAGGCAACCATGCAGGCCTGGAAAATCCGCCTTGATTTCGACCGTGAAGAGGTTATCTATGACAGGAAGATGCACCAACTGCGAATATAACCGGTGTGTCCTCCTGTAGTTTAACATGCCGGGTTAGTAATTATATCGAAACAACCACTTAAAATCACTTATACTGAAAAAGATAGTACCATCTACCGGTTGACAAAAGATTTTACTTCATGTACATTTGTACTAAGGTATGTACACAATGAAATCAATAACCGTTACTTCACTGCGAAAAGAACTGTTTCATGTCATAGACGATTTGAAAAATGGAGAAATATATGAAATAGTACGAAAGGGTAAGATTGTAGGAAGGATAACTCCTGCAAAATTGCCGGATTGGAGGGATAAAGTCCGGGATAAACCAAAACTGCTGATGGATTCTGAAGCTGCTTTTTCGCCGTTATTTGAAGAGTGGAAAGAATATCTATGAGCTCATATTTTTTGATGGATACACATGCCCTGGTTTTCTGGCAGAATAAAGAGGAGATGGATGACTCGGTTATTGAATTTCTTGATGATCAAGCTGCTGGGGGAAATGTATTTGTATCACCTATATCTTTTTGGGAACTTTCCCTTCTGGTAAAAAAGGGGAGGATCGCTCTGGATAATATAAGCAGATGGAAGGAAGATATTCTAAATTTTTCCGGTGTTCTCATTCTCAATCCAGATATTGATGATATGATCGCCTCAGTTCACCTGCCGGATCACCACAAAGACCCATTTGATAGATTACTGGTTGTTCAGGCAATCCGTCATGGAGCATTTCTCGTTTCAAGAGACGAAAGTTTAAGAAAATACCCGGTTAAGCTGTACTGGGGTTGATACCATTTTACATCACAGTAAGGTTCTGCAATCTCTTCATTGACCTTAAAAAAATTCCGGTTTAAGCTTGTAAGCATGAATCAGAAGTACAAGCTTCCCTGTATTAATAGATACAGGGAGGTAATTATGGCCTTGATAAAAAAAGATGTTATTCTTGTAGGAGCAAAGGGGCGGAAAGAGGTAACGGCCCTCTTCGACAGCGGGGCAAGCTACTCGTGCATTGAAAAGAGACTTGCTTCCGAGCTGGCCCATCTTGAACCTCTGGCGGAACCGATGGTGTTTGAGACTGCAGAGAGAGAAAGTATTGTAGTTGCCGAATACCGAGTTGTTTTGGACTTCTTCTTTACCGACTCCCCAAGGCGGTTTACAGACGAGTTGGTGGTAATAGAAGGTCTATCGGAAGATATAATAATCGGGGCAACTACCATGCAGAAATGGAAAATCCGCCTGGATTTCGACCGTGAAGAGGTTATCTATGACAGGAAGATGCAACGACTGCGAATATAGAGGGCTGTACCTGCCATTTGCTCTTATGCTGAGCATACAGAACCTAATTGCCCGGCGCAACATAGCCTTAAACCAAATATAAAATTTTGTTAAAATAACGCAACATGGCCTCGTAATAGCATAACTATGAACTGACGAATCGTTCCTTTTTCTATGCAGTATCCGTCAAGCCAGGGCTGTTTAGGAATAGAGAGATAGTTTTGTATTGAGTTTTCCTGTTGCCACTTTAACTGCAAAAGGCCACGATGACCGGCGCTTTCTAAAAAAGCTTGACATATCCATTATCAATAGCTATATTCGATATAGAAATATGATATCGACTTTAGTTATAAAGGTTTTTTAATGCAAAAAATACTAAGAGATTTTTTCCTTGGTTTTATACGTATTTACATTCTACATCATGCGGAGAGGGAGCCCATCTTCGGCCAGTATTTTAACGAAGAACTTAAGAGACATGGTTATGAGCTATCCTACGGAACGCTGTATCCTATTTTCCACAGTCTCGAGAAAGAGGGTTATCTCGTATCAGAAAAGAAGAATGTAAATGGAAAAATCAGGAAGTACTATACGATAACAGGGGAAGGGAAAAAAATGCTGGAAGATGCAAAAAGGCAGATTAAAGAACTCGTAGATGAGGTTCTGGAACAGGAAGGTGAGTAAAAATGAAAGAGACAGGCACAAATGAAAACCTTGAACTAAAACAAGAAGCCAGACCGGGCAAAAAGCTGGGACGAAACGTAGTTTCGCTGGGAATGGTATCACTTTTCACCGATCTATCGAGCCAGATGGTATATCCCCTTGTTCCTACTTTTCTCGACCTGTTGGGAGCATCTCCCGCCATTCTCGGCTTGATTGAAGGAATTGCAGAATCCACAGCATCCATATTCCGGACAGTTTTTGGATTTTTCTCGGATAAGCTCAAGAAAAGAAAACACTTCATTACGATTGGATACGGGCTATCGTCTGTATCCCGGCCCTTCCTTTATGTTGCGGGGAGTTGGGCTACAGTCCTGGGTGTCCGTTTTGCAGATAGGGTTGGTAAGGCGGTTCGAACACCGGCCAGGAACGCCCTTATCTCCACATCGATCGATCCATCAATTCGAGGTAAGGCATTCGGATTTCACAGGGCCATGGACAGGATCGGCGCAATTGGCGGGCCTCTACTTGCTATGCTAATTCTGTCTTTACTGCCCTATGCAGATTCAGAACCTGTAAGAGCACTTAAGCTTACCTTTCTTATTTCGGTTATCCCCTGTGTACTTGCTCTTATATTTATTCGCTTTGCCCGTGAGACCAAGATTGAAGTAAAGCAAAAGGAAAAAAGAAGAGGGCTGTGCTCGATGCTCCCTTTATCCTCTTTCTTATTGCCAATGTGTTTTTATCACTGGGTAACTCTTCCAATGCATTTCTCATTTTAAGAGCCCGTGAGGTAGAGATTGCCGTTTATCTCATACCTGTACTCTGGGTGGTATACAACAGCGTCTGCACTCTATCTTCTCCTGTTCTCGGTTCTCTTTCAGATAAAATCGGCAGGAAACCCGTTATTATAACATCCTTCCTGTACTATGCCGCGGTCTATGTTCTTTTCGGTTTTGCAACAGGGAAGTGGATGATCTGGGCTCTTTTTGGGGCTTATGGAATCTACTACGGTTTATCTGAAGGTATTTTCAAGGCTTATGTGGTCGATATGGTAGAAAAAGAAAAAGGGCTACCGCCTACGGCCTGTTAAATACGGTTATAGGCATATCCTTACTTCCCGCCTCTCTCTTAATGGGTCTGCTCTGGGATTTGTACAGCTCTAAAGCAGCTTTTGTTGTCTCGGCGGGCCTGGGGCTTATGGGGTTTATTATGTTTTTGATAAGCACGGTGGCAAAGAAAAAACCGGTTAGTAAATAACTATTCGCTGAGGGTTTGCCGATATTCTTCTAAAAAAGCTTTCCCGGGTTTAAGATTCCGTTGGGATCGAGGGCCTGCTTGATTGCTTTCATCATATCAACGGCATCCTTCCCGAGATTTGCAATCAGGTGATTCTTCTTGATAATACCGATTCCGTGCTCACCCGATATGACTCCACCCCGTTTGAATACATCGGCAAATATCTCTCTTTCGAGCAGACTGTTCTTCTCGGCAAAATCTTTAATTGGCTCTTTCATTTCTCCATCTTCGAGTCTGTATTTCATGGCATGTGAATGGAGATTCCCGTCTGCGGCATGACCGATAGTCGGCAGAGGCACACCGATTCTTTCTTCAAGCTCATGAATAAATTGAACATGTCCCCCTATCTCTGACCGGGGTACGCACACATCGTAGAGCTCTCCCACTCCCGGTCGAAGTGCCTCGTATATCATGCTGCGCAGCTCCAGAATCTCCGCCTGTTTTTCTCTCTGTTCTGCAATAAGGATATCGAGCGCGCCGTGGTTTTCAAGCTCTTTACCTATCTTTTCTGCTGTTTCTAAAACCCGATCCTCGTCGGGGCCGTCTAGAATAATAAGCAGGGAAGCCGTACCGGATTTAACAGGCCAGTTTTTATTCAGGAGCCTTTCCACGCATCTTATGGTGCTGTGCTCGATAAACTCAACAGCGAAGGGGATAATTTTTAAGTTTAGAACAGGCAGGACCGAAGATATGGCTTCATCCACGGTTTTAAAGGGGGCTACCATTGTCATAATAGTACCGGGTTTTGGCAGCAGGGAGAGGGTTACTTCGGTTATTATGCCCAGTGTTCCCTCAGAACCGATCATCAAATCCATGAGATGATAGCCGGTGGAAGATTTCATAAGGTTACCACCGAGGCTAAGAATCTTACCATCTGCCGTTACCACTTTAAGACCTCGTACAAAATGCTTAACCGTTCCGTATTTTACCGCTCTCGCACCGCCTGCGTTTGCTGCTACAATACCACCAAGCATTGCACTCTCATCTCCGGGATGTGGTGGGAAAAAGAGATCCCCTTCTTCTACGACCTGATAGAGCTGTTTCAAAGAGATTCCTGCATCTGCTGTAACACTCATATTCTCCGGGTCAATATGGATCCGCCTGTTAAGCCTTTCCAGGGAGAGCACGATACCTTCTTCCACGGGAATGCAACCACCGGCAAGACCGGTACCTGCTCCCCGAGGAGTAATAGGTACTCCTTCCTCTGCGCACAATCTTACTATTTCTGCCACCTGCTCGGTGCTTTCGGGTTTTACCACTGCCACAGGCATAGTGTTAAACTCATCTGTAGCCGATTCATCATGCGAATAGGGCTTTAAAACTTCAGGACTGCTCAAGACGTTGTCTTTTCCTGAAATATTTTCAAGTTGTCTTAAGAGATGTGTTTTGTTGGGCATATTCACTCCTCTTATTTATTTAATCTTCATTGTTTATATTCGTCCATAGTTAGCAGGAAAGGCGAGTTTAAAAAATTTCCACTTAAACGAAGAAAACGAGAAACTCGGAGAAAACATGAATGGATGAAAGGGAAATACTTAAAACTTTATGCAACAGGAAAACTTACCGTTAAGATAAAGCAATAAAGAACCTCTGGGATATTAATAAACGCATTCTGAGAAACCGCTCTAAAGTGCTTATAATAGATGTGCTGGAACGGCCGCAACTTGCAGAAGAAGATAAGGTTCTGGCGACTCCCACTCTTATTATGGACTCTCCTTCATCTTCCCGTAGGATTATCGGGGATTTGACGGATGCAGAAAAGGTAATCACTGCACTTAATTTAACAAACGGAAAGGTAGATAATGAGTGCGCCAAGCAAAGCTAATGTAAGCAAGCCGGACAATCCGGCACGTGTAGCGGCTAACCACCGGCACGGAACTGAACCATGCGCATGATGAGGTAACTGGGATGGGATATCGAAAGATGGGAAAGGGAGGGGAAATGGAAGTTTGTAGACGCATCTCCTGCTGTCAATCAGGAAACAGTTGTAGTGGGTGATTACGATCTTGGCACCCTGCTTGCCCGGATTGAAAATGCTATTGCGGGTGTGGGATGGTATTTGTCTTTTATTCCAGGTAAGCGATACCGGAATAGGAATTGAGAAAGATAAGCAGAAACATATTTTTGAAGCCTTCTATCAACCGGATGGCTCCTGCTCCAGAGAGTTTGGAGGGACCGGGCTCGGTCTTGCGATTTCGAAACACCTGGTTAACATGATGGGAGAGGATATATGGGTGGAAAGTGAATCGGGTAAGGGAAGCACCTTCTTTTTTTATGCGATTTTCAAGACTCCCGAGAAGACCATCGAAGGGAAGGAGGTTGTGAGCGAAGAAGAGTTATCATACACTGGGTCTCACCCTTTTAAAGTTACGGTTATCGAAGATAACGATATAAACAGCATAATGGTTTCGCGGTTTTTAGAGTTGAACAATCATGAGGTTGTGGCACTCTCCAGTGGAAAAGAGGGGATCGATCTGCTTCGTAGAGAACCATTCGATATTGTTCTAATGGATATTGAGATGCCCGGGCTCGACGGGATAGAGACTACAAAAATCATAAGAGAGCCAGAAACCGGGTGTCTCGACCCGAAAATACCGATCATAGCCCTTACAGCCCATGCCCTAAAAGGGGAGAAAGAGAAGTTTCTTAAATCCGGTATGGACGACTATCTATCGAAACCTATCGATATTAACAGTGCAATGAAGGTCCTCTATCGGAATGTTATGAAAAGAAAAAATAAGCGAGAGAGTCGCTCAGGAGTTAAACTACCGGAATCGGGAAGAAATCCCGATTAATTTGGGGTTAATCAACGTTTAACCCTTGCATTGCCTTCCCATATACTCCATATTTGTTCTTCATCGAAAGGTTGGGCGTAATCTGTAAGGAAGGTTACGGCAAGAGCTCCGCTGGCCCATCCAAACTGTATCCATTTCTCCGCCTCCCAGCCCTTGAGGATAGCGTACAGCATCCCCCCTACAAAACCATCGCCTCCCCCAATTCGATCAAGTACATCGATTTCGCGGGGCTCTATCACATGCCATCTATCACCTTCCAACATTATTGCACCCCATAAGTGTCTGTTTACACTTATTACCTGGCGAAGTGTGGTGGCAAAGACCGAAGCGTTGGAGTACTCTTTTTTAACACGACCGATCATCTCCTTGAAGCTTTCGATTTTTCCGGCAATATCCCTGCCTCCGGCTTCCGGGCCCTCAACACCGAGGCAGAGCTGGAAGTCTTCTTCATTACCCACGAGTATATCGGAGATACTTGCAATTTCTGAAAAAATCTCACGTAACTCTTTCTCACGATTTTTCCAGAAAGAAGCTCGATAGTTAAGATCGAAGGATATGCGCGTATTGTACTTCTTTGCAGAGCGTGCAATTTCCAGACAAAAATTGCCCGTATCGGGAGAAAGTGCCCCGATTAGCCCCGACATGTGTACAATCTGAACACCTTCTTTTCCGAAAATACGGTCGAGGTCAAAATCCTTTACATTCAAAGTACGTCCTACTTCCCCCGCTCTGTCGTTGAATACGCGAGGGCCGCGTGGACCAAAGCCGCTGTCGGCAATATTGATCTGATGGCGGTAACCCCAAGGGCCACCCTGCTCAACCTCCCTGCCTTCATAATCCATGCCCCTGCCGGCGAGGCTCTCTTTTATAAAACGGGCGGTGGGGCTATTCTTTACAAATGTAGTGAGTACCTTAACCGGCAGACCGAGGTATGAAGAGATGCTTGCCACATTTGATTCTGCACTCGTTGCATGCATCATAAATACATTGCTGCTGTGTACTGGCTGGCCGTTATAGGGGCTGATGCGAAGCCCCATACTTGTTGGTACCAGCATAGAATATTTACAGCCTTTTTTTAATTCTACAGCCATGGGAAGACTCCTTATATCGTGGTGACTTGCAAAATCATGGGAACTTAATCCTTTGCAGACTTTCCTCTGGAGAATCCGAAAAGACTACCACATATCCCCCCGATTATGTGGGCGAACTCGGATATGTTATTCTGCTGGAATGAGTTGATAACCTCCTTGGCAAGAAAGAGGATCACGATCAGCAGGAATGTGAGAGGAATTTCTCCCTTCCTTATGTTTGTAAAAGAACTTAAAAGAATCATCATAAAGACAATACCACTTGCACCCATCAATCCTGCGGAGAGGAAAAGCGCATTTAGTATACCTGTTACCAGAGCAGTGGTGAGCATCATACCTGCGATGGATACGGAACCATGCTTCTCCTCCAGCACAGGTCCAAGAAGCAGAATAAAGGCGAAGTTAGACATGAAATGTGTCCAGTTTTGATGTCCGGCCGCATGTGTAACCAGCCTCAGATAGGAGAGGATGTTGGAGAAATCGAAGTAACCTCGTCCTGGAACTGTAAAAAAAGCAGGAATTAAGCCAAGGTGAAGGAGCTGATCTATAGTGAGAAGTAGTGCCGTGAAGATAGTAAATGTAAGTGTAACCGGGGCATTGTAACGGATACGCATGTATCTATGATACAATATTTTCGCCATTCATAGCAAGAAGCTCATCTCTGAAATTGCGAAGATTAGCTTCCACCTCTTCCCATCTTGAAGTAAGCTCTCTCTGGTGTCGGGAGTTTCTCTCCATGGCTTCCTTTAACTCCTTTGTCTTCTCCCCGTCAGAATATACCTCGGGTTGAGATAGTTTGTGGTGAATCTCTTCCTTTTCTCTGTCTATGTTCTCCAGCCCGGATAGAATCTCTTCTTCTTCCTTCTCGAGTCTCCTGATTTCTCTTTTGAGTCTTTTCTCCTCTTCTCTTCGTGATTTTGATCCTGTTGAATCTGTTTTCCAATTCTTTTCTTTCCGAGCCTGGGTTTGTGTTGGAGATACTCGGGTGATGACGGATGTTCCCGTTGTTTCTCTCTCCTGTTGTTTTCTTCGCAGATAGTAATTGTAATCTCCGTGATAGTAGCGGTATCTGCTTTCATCCAGTTCCAGCACGGAGGTGGCAAGATTTTCTATAAAGTGGCGGTCATGGGAGACAAACAGAAGTGTGCCAGAATAATCCTGCAAGGCCTTAAGAAGTACGTCCTTGGAGGTAATATCGAGATGATTTGTAGGTTCATCCAGCAAAAGAAGATTGCATGGTTTAAGTAGCAGTTTAAGAAGGGCAAGCCTGCTCCTCTCTCCTCCGCTTAGTACAGAGACCTTTTTATAAACATCATCGTTTTGAAAAAGAAAGGCTCCCAGCATATTTCTTAAATGGGGTATTAAGTTGGTGGGAGAGTCACTTTCCACCTCTTCTATAACAGAAAGAGAAGTATCAAGCATCTCGCTTAGCTCCTGTGCAAAATAGCCGGGTTGAACATCTTTACCGTACTTTACTGCACCTCTGTAGTCAGGATCAGCTCCGGCGATTATTCGCAGGAGGGTGGATTTACCCGCTCCGTTTCTTCCTGAAATAAATACTCTCTCTCCCCTTGAAACCGTAAGATTGAGATTATCTATTACCTTCTTTTCTCCGTAATATTTGGATAGTTTTTCCAGTGTTAAAACCGTTCTTCCCGAATGGGGAGGTTCCGGGAAGGTGATATGGGGCTGTTTAACACTATCCGGTATTTCTATCCGTTTTAGTTTTTCCAGATATTTTATTCTGCTCTGAACGACTCCCGCCCTGGAGGAATTGTAGCGAAAACGGTTTATGAAGTTTTCGATTTTCTCGATCTCATCCTGCTGACGGTAGTAGCTTTTGTATAGATTTTCCAGTTCTTTACGACGCCTTTCCTGGTATTCTGTATAGTTGCAGTTGTAGCGCTTCAGTTTACCACCGAAAAGCTCGATTACCTGCGAGACGGTTGTATCGATAAAGTACCTGTCATGGGATACAAGGAGGAATCCGCCTTTAAACTCTGTCAGGTAGCTTTTAAGCCAGTAACGGGCATCCAGATCAAGGTAATTGGTAGGCTCATCCAGAAGGAGAAAGTCTGCATCTTCGAGAAGTACTCTGGCAAGGGCAATCCGCATTTGCCATCCGCCGGAGAAGGAGGATGTTTCCTTTAAAAGATCTTCCTTGCAAAAACCAAGACCGAATAATACTCTATAGATTAGCTGGTCCCGGTTATAGTAACCTTTAGAAAGGAGCTCCTCCTGTAATTGGTGTTGTCGCTTTAGAAGTCTGGTAGTCTGAGTCTCTCCATCTTTTGAACTTTCAAGTTTAATTTCTATAGCTTTCTTCTCCTCCTCCTTTACCTTCAAAGAGGCGAATGCTCTTTGCGCTTCTTCCATAAGTGTTCGTCCCCCGGTACCCGTACAGGACTGAGGCAGGTAGGTGATTTTTGTATTTTTATTAACTATTAACTCTCCGCTGTCAGGAGAGACGATGCCTGCTATTGTTTTCATCAGTGTAGATTTACCAGACCCGTTTGCTCCGGTTAAGGATATTCTATCTCCATAAGAAAGGGAAAGATTTATATCTTTAAGAAGTTCTCGGTCGCCGTAAGACAGGCAAATATTTTTAAGTTGTATCATTGACGTAACCCGCTTTAATATGCCCGTCGGCAGGTTCTGTAAGCGATTAAGATTTCTCCACTGTAAAAAAAATGATTAGAGGAAAGGGATTCTCTCTGGTTACCGTCATATCTCTGATATCTCCCTCTGGTATATACACAAAGCGCACGCCGTTTTCCTGCAGTCTATATAAAAAACTTACTCTCTTCTCTTCTCCCGGTGCAGTAAAGGCGAATGTAACTACACCATCGTAGATTTCTTGCAGTTCGGGAGTTAGAAAAAGCGAAAACTCTATTTTACCGGTTCCCATCAAGCCGGAGGGAATTACATTGGGAACAAGCTTGGAATAATCTTGCCAGATAAAGGTTCTATCTTCTTCGACTTTTAGAGTGCCATAGGCACTGCTTGTAAAGCTATTTCCCATACCGATAAGTTGCTCGAAGAGCTTATCTCTTCTTTCTACCTCGTTTTTAATTATCTCTTCTATATCGTAGTTTAAAATGGTGTAGATTTCTCTGTATTCTTTCTGGTAGGCAGTGTAGCGAACTTCTATTTCTGAGTCGGAGATAACCGAAATTTGCAGTGGAGTATCTTCAAAGACATAGCTGTTTACACCAGAGGGGGTTATAGCGGAATAAACAAAGTCAATGCTGTGGGATGGAGTTACAATTTTAATTGTCTTACCCGCAGAGTCGGGGAAAAGGCCATATTCGGGTTGGATCCGGTTAAGATCTACGGTACGCCTGTTTATTAGAGTTTTAAAATATTCCGGCCGCCAGGTATTTTTAAGTATTCTTGTAAGGACCGGGTCTTTTTCCGGCGGCTCGGCTTCCTTTAGAAGATCTTTAAATGTTCCAACGTTCAGGGCGTGTCCGAAACAGTATCCAGAAACCCCTCCTTCTGTTAAAACATGGTACCAGTAAGATTCAGATCCTCCTTCTACCGAAGTGGTCTCCGAACGGTCAAGAATTTTTACCATTTCCCCTTTTCGAAGTCTGTACACCCTGTCTGCATTTGAACGAGGTTCTCTCCTGATGGGTAGTCCATTCATGAGAGAGATTCCAATAAGGTTGCCGAACTCTCTGTATCTATTAGCATAGGCCTCGGCATCCCCTCTTCTGTTAAAAAAAGAGATACGCCAATTCTCCACAGTAATAATTGTATCGGTTCCAGGAACACCGATGTCGTAAGTTTTTTGCAGCCTCGATTCTGAATACACCGGGGTTATTGTTCCCGATTCAATCACCGATTCATCCTGGGACCAGAGAATGACCCCGTAACCGATTGGTCTTTGTCCGCATGAAAAAATAAAAAAAAGAGCGACAAGAGAAATTACTACAGGCAGAGATTTATGTTTGTATTGATTCATCGTTCAGATTAAAAATATTGAACAATATTACGGAAGTAAAGTCAATGCCGGGGGCGAAATATAGATTGTGCTTTTATATAATGAGAAGGGCTCGTAGGAGGAGACAGTACCGGCTCAAGCTTTAGGGTTCGAAGACTCACATGCAGCTTGAGCCGGTATGGTCTCCTCTGCTAAAGGCTTCTACTAAGAAAGCACAATCTTCTTTCTTTGATTGGATAAGGGCTCGCAGGAGAGTACCGTACACCTCAAGCTTTAGGGTTCTTAAGTCTCCATGCAGTTCGAGCCGGAGGATTTCCCCTCATCGCGACAATCTGCAAATCATAAAGAAATATCATTTTTTTTAAAACTTTTCCATCAGAATTAAAATCAACAGGACAGATTCAACTGTTTATAGGTTCAGGAGGATAGATCTAATGAAAATAACAGGAAAGTTAAAGGGCGAGGGATCTAAACTCGAGGTAATCATAATTAGTTTGGCTCTCTTAATCTTTAGTACAGTCTCACCCGGGGCTGATGATAATCTTCTCTCCGGTGATTGGAACACTTATTCAGATATTCTTATCTACGGAGAACCAGGATGGATCGATTCTGCCCCTTTCGCTGGAGGGGAAGAACTAACCCGGGGGGACCTTTCTCTTTATTTAAAACGGGCCAATGCAGAGGATACAATAGAGGGTTGGCTTAATATTGTAAAAACAGGGCTTTCTTTTATAAATAAATGGGAGCAAGAAGAGCTTAATAAGTTTATACAAACACGATTGGTCGAATGGGTTACAGACGGGTGGGGAAAGTTTATGCCGAATCCGAATATTCAGGGTTTTTTAAAAGAAATAGAGCGTGCAAACCTGAACTATCTCTACAGAACCGAGGAAGGTAAGATCACCCTTGATAAAGCAGGAGATCCCTTGCTTCTGGGAATCGAAGGTCTTAGCGGACCGGGCGGCGATCGGGAGAAGTGGGAGAAGCAGTTGGCTCTTCAAAAGGAGGAGCTCATACGGGATTGGCAGAGCCAGGCAGATGTTGTCTATGATGAGCTTATTGGAGAACTTCCAGAGAATTTAAAATCGGAGCTAAAAGAAGATATGCAGGTATCCTTCCTTAAATATCGGGGAATGGTTGAGAGAGAGTTTGAAAGACTGTTCAGGCAGTCAGAGAATCACTTTCTCTTCTCCAGACTTAGAGATACATATTCCTTAAGAAAAAAAGCGGAAGAACTGACGGCAGGTACTCTTGCAGAGAGACTAATAAAGGAGACCGAAACAAGATTATTTAGTGAGAAAGAGATACTGCAAGGCAAGATTGATAGTATGGCGGATTTTCAAACAGAAGGGAAAGCAATAGGTGGTAGTGATTGGGAGGTCGATTTTAGAAGGGCCTTTGAGAGCGGGATGGAGGAGTGGAATAAGGCGGAGTTGAGGTTTTTACGGGAGCGTATAAGGTGGGAAGAGCAAAGTCAGAAGGCCTATATAGAGTCGGAGAAAGCCTGGGATAAGGCATTTGCTCTGCTTGGTGAGGCGAGATCGGACTGGATCGAAGAGATAAAGGCTATTATTAAAAGTGGAGAGAAACTCTGGGATAAGAGGGAAGGGCAGTATCTGGAAGAATATGAGAGAACAATTTTTGAGATAAACAGAGGTATTGAGCAGGAGAGCAAAAGGTTCGAACAGGAGATCTCAGGCCTACTATCGATGTTCGAGCAGGGAGAAAAAATTGCTAATCTGGCAGAAAAAAATATAGTGTTTCTGGAAGCCGAGTTTAAACCGGTTGAGACAGAGTTTCTGAAGAATCAAGAAGCAATAGAAGAACTGAAAAAGCAAATTGAAGAGAAAGAGAGAGAGCTTTCAGATTATAAAGAACCGGTGGAGGAAAATGATTCCTCTGTTTATATATTCAATCCTTTCGTAACAAGGCCGGTGTATGAAGAGACAGAAACCTCCCATATCAGCAGAGAAGAGCTTGAGGAGGAAATAGCAAGACTCAAGGATGAACTCATAGCGCGAGAAAACAGCCCGGTTGTTGAAAGGTACTATTCCCTTGAAAGTGAGCTGGATTACTGGAAAGAGGCGATGGAAAGATACAGGAAGGGTGCTCTGGAAGCGGAAAAATCGATTCTTCAACTGGAAGAGGATCCCGGTCCGATTATAAGTGGATATGAACAGGAACTCAATCGACGGCAACAGGAGGTTGATCTGCTTGAGAGGGAGGTAAAGGTGGCAGAAGCCGTAATAAGATATGCTGAGGATGATTCTTCCGATAGACCCACAGAAGCGGAAACTCGATCCATGTATGAGGAGGCTCTGGATACATTTAAAAAACTTGAATCGGAATATCTAAATGCTCTTAACGAGCTTACTCTATTAAACGTAGAACTGCAGAACTCTGAGACAGACCTCGATGAGAAGAAAAAGCTCCTTCTTGGGGCAAGGGATGAACTTGAGAGAGCAAAGGAGGAGTTTCAACGGAAATGGGAAATCTGGAAAGTACAGGATGCGAGTGTTTTCTACGGTCTGATTGAAGATTACCGTGGGAGGATAAGAAATTACTACAACTCGGAGAGAGGAGAACTCTTTAAGGAGTATTACCTGGCATGGGAAAGATACTCAAGGGATAGGATGTATGGTAGTGCCGAAGAGTTAGCGCAGAGGTATATTCTGGGAGATGAGTCCGCCGGTATTTCAGCCCTGGAAGAGTTAATTGAGAAGAGCGAGAGGATATCCACCGTAAACATAGATTGGGAAGCGGAAGAGCCGGGAGAGCTCTTTGAATCGAGGCTTCGCACAGCAGGTGCCGGAGATGAGAGTTTGTTATTCAGGCTTTTATTACAAGCCTATGAAGAATCAATGGAAGGGATTGGCTCCAAGCGCACGCTCTCGAAAGTTCGGGCAGAGTACTACTTGAAGATGTTAAAGGAGGAGTATTCAAGGAAAGTCTTTCTGCAGGAGGAGATAGTGGCCCTTCTTAGTCCTAAGAAAAGTCCGGAAGGAGTTTTAGATGGAGAAGGCAGTGGTGATGGAAGTGGAAGACCTGACCCGTGGATAGAGGAGCTTTCATTATTGCTAAAAAAGGCGCAACTGGAGAAGGAAGCTCTGGAAACCCTGGAGGAAAGTTACGAAGGTAACAGTACGGAAGCCAGTCTTCTGGCAGAATTATTACTATCTGCAAGGGGAGAAGCCGAGGTAGATGAGTACAGGCGGTATTACATAGAGAGTCTCGATGGGATAATAGCAGTACTGCAGGACCTCATTTCAGGCTCAAAAAAGGTAGAAGAGATTGAGAGGAGCCCCGATCTTCTCTCTTTTTTAAGTGGTGATGATTTTTTTACACAGAGGGGGTTTAATTATGCAGATACTTTCCTAACAGAAGATATAAGCCGGTTGGAAAAAGTAAAAGAGGCATCCGGGGTTTACGATTTTTATTCCGGTCTCTCTCCCCGGTATTTTTCCGATTTGAGGGGCGAAAAAGTTTCAAGCCTTAGGGAATTTCTCGATTTTGATTCTTCAACCGGTAGATCACGAAGAATAGAACAAATAGGAAGTGTGGCCGAAGCTGTGGAGTTTTATGAGGGTATCTACTCATTGGGAGAACTCCCCGGGTATCTGCAGGAGACTATAGATAAATGTGTAAGTTTAGCTCTCCCAGGCTCTACACTTGAGAATGTGCAGGAGTCGGAGGAGATAAGCTTAAGGATCGGCGAAAACAAGGCTTTGGAGAAGTTTCTTTTATCCAGGGAGTCAATCCTCAAAAAGGCAGCAGTTCTATTTTCAGAGGGAGCCAGCGGAAGAGAATCCTTTTTAAAAGATATACTTGCACTCTACCTTTCGGAAAGAATGAGGGAAGATAATGCATCACCCGATAAAGCAGAGGAATATCTATATTCCCTCTATGAGGAGGCAGGTTTAGACTCTCAACCTTTTTCGGCCAGGGAACTGCTTGAATACGAAGATAACCTCTCTTTTGAAAACATGGATGTTGAGTATGTGGAATTACTTGATGGCGATGTATTTGAATATGTGGAAGAGAAGTATTTGCCCGAAAATCTCTACGAAAAAACATCTATTGCGATGCAGATTGCTTCAAAGACAGGAGACGGGCAGAGCCTCAGAATGGATATACACGAAAACTATCTGGTTAAAGTTCTGGAATCGTTGAAAGGCGAAAATGATGATCTGGAAAGAAAGGTGTATGCTCTTAAAAAGGTGGAGGGACTTGACTCCCAAACTGCCCAAAGAGACATAAAAATTGAAGATGGATCAGGTACATTTTTCATCTCTCAAAGTGAACAGTGGAGCTCTTTCTTGAGAGAATCTATTGAAGTGTTTGCAGGGTCTGAGTGGCAGAGAGGTGGAAGCTACAATGAGGCACTTCTCTCTCTAGGTAAGGTAAACAGAAGCGAGAAGGAGGCAGAGGAACTCCTTTTAAAGATGGAACAGACCGAAAGAGACCTTAAGAGTTGGGAAGCCGATCGGGAAGGGTACTTCGAAGAAGTGGTTGTACCTGCAAAGAAACTAATCGAGGAACTGGAGTCAAAGTACCGGACGGCAGGCGATGAGTACAGCATAGAGCTCAACAAGATGGGAGCCATAATGGAAAGCTTTAATTTAAAAAGAGAAGAGCTTAAGGCTTTATACAGCAATTACAAAGAGGCCGAGTACAAGCTCAGGGAAGCTGAGGAGATAATGGATTATGCAATGAGCGCATA
>QNBH01000040.1 GCA_003645645.1 Spirochaetota bacterium
TGCTATTCTTACTCCTCCCATTGAGGTTACCTCCTCGCCATCTCTCTCTTCTATGGTAATCTCTCTACCTGTGGCGGTTGCCACATCTATCGTTGAAATGGGTAAGGCAACGTAAAAAGGGACAGAATAATACTGCGCCATTATAGCAATTCCCAGAGTGCCAATTTTATTGGCAGTATCACCGTTGGCTGCTACCCGGTCGGCACCGACCATGACCATGTCAACCATGCCTCTGGCGAATAGAATGGACGCCATATTATCGGTAATAAGGGTTACATCTATTCCCGCCCTCTGCAATTCCCATGCAGTAAGACGAGCACCCTGTAGTAC
This sequence comes from Spirochaetota bacterium, assembly GCA_003645645.1. Taxonomy (GTDB): domain Bacteria; phylum Spirochaetota; class Spirochaetia; order SPDA01; family B32-G16; genus B32-G16. The sequence goes on from QNBH01000040.1 coordinate 331, forward strand.
CGGCCTGCTCTCACAGGCAAAAACATGGAAAGGTATACCTTTTTCATGGGCAAGATACATAGGTGCGGTGGCTGTTCCTATTCCACCGGTAGCCAGTGCTCCAGCGTTGCAATATGTTAATATGCCCATACCTGGCATTATGAATTGCAAACCATTCTCACCTATCTTTTTACAGATATCTTCATCCTCCCTGTGAATCATTTCTGCTTCCTGAATAAGAGTCTTGTACAGACTGGAGGAATCTCCCGCCGTTGATTCTGATTTCTTAAGCGAAGCCTTTACCTTGTTTATCACACGGTTCAAAGCCCAGGTAAGATTTACTGCAGTAGGTCGTGATTTCTTAAGATAATCAGACTGATTATAAAGCTCTGCCATAAAATCCTGTGGGGGAAGGGGAGTCTTATCTTTCATACCAATAACCAGACCGTAAACACCTGCGATGGCGATAGCAGGTGCACCCCGAACTTTCATCTGTTTTATTGAATCCCACACCTGCCCTATTGAGTTCTGTTTTTCCTCTACCATTTGATGGGGTAACTTTGTCTGATCCAGAAGATAGAGATTTCCCGACTCCCACCTTATGCTTTTTACTCTTTTAGAAGACACCGCCTTTCTCCACCACCAGTTTCATAACATACATCAGGGTTTTATCGTCAATTTCAAGTGCGTTTTCTGAAACTACATCCTTTAAAAATATCCATTCCTCTTTTTCCAGCTTATCCAGTCCTTCATCGTATTCCATGTTGAAAATATCAATAAGGGCGGAAAGTTTTTCCGTTAAGCTGTTTAGATCACTGCAGAAATATCTGTAAAATAAAAAAAGATCGTACTTCATGGTCTCCGGTAATTCACCCAAAGTTTTAAAAAATTGTTTCCTCACCTCTTCCGTTAATGCTTCATCGTTTGTGATACTTCCGGTAGCAAGAATTTTTTTTGCTTTTTTGTAAAAATGCTCGGAGGGAATCATAGCACTGCTCCTTTTTTAAAACTTAAGAAGAAAAGGGAGCTCGCTTTTTGGTATAAGATGAATATTGTTTTCAGCTAATTGTTTGAGCCACCACTTTACCGGATACTCTTCCGTAGTGCTTTCAAGGTGTTTTACATGTTTCAAATCGGGATAATAGTAATACACTCTTACTCTAACACTTTCTCCTATATCCAGTAAATGGTAGTAACATTCGGTTTCCCCTGAAGGAGTTTCTGTTTCTCCGAAGGCCTTATACCATTCACCCTTTTCCATGATAGTCACAACTCTTCCAGCATTTCTGACTGGTGCTGATATTCAAGAATACTGCTCTTTATGCTGACAAATACAAGGGGATAAACGATATTAAAAAAGTATAGTTTTTGAAAAGCGGATTTTTTCTTTAAGTTATACTGATGTTTTATCTCCTCCAGCTCTTTGCTCAAATAGTAATCAAAATTGATGTACTCTTTATTGGTTTCATACTGAAGCATATCCAGTGTAAATTGAGTCTTTATCTTATCCTGGTATTCTCCGAGTTTTTTAAGAAGATCAAAGAGGGAAAAACGTCTTTCAAAATATTCCGATACCCTGTTCACATCCTGCCCCAGTTTCTTATAAAAAGCCTCGTATTTCTTTGGATAAATTATTTTCATTATTTTATCCTTACGAATTCGAACACCCTTCCTCCTGAATACATCCTCTACGGCGTTTATTACAAACTTGTTACCCCTGTAGTACTGAAGAAGTTCGATTATTTTCTCCGATCCGGATTCTCCCTTATCCAGAAGAAGTTCAACCTGGGAAGATATATTTTCAGGAAGAGCAGGATTTACCTGAACGCTGTATGAAATAAACTCGGCATTTTTTTTATCCTTTAGTATAACTTTCTTGAGCTTGAAAAGCTCATCTTTTGTAATCCCTTTGTAATATCCTCCAAGAGCTAAGGCCTCTCTCTTAAAACGGTTATAATAATCGTCCACTACCCCTATTTCTCTCAGAATATCGTAAAGTGCCTCCGAGATGCGCAGGCCTCCTATAGGAGCCGTAGCTTCCATCCTCTTTGCCTCTATGACCGGAAGACCGACAATATCCCACTGTTTTGCCCCGTTCGGACCGAAGTTACCTACAGTTACCTCTCCTATATTTGCTCCAATCCGGATCCTTATCTGGTAAAGTGCATTCATCGATGAGGAAAGCTCCTGGCTGGTTCTCAAAGTACTTATAATGTCGAAGGCTCTTTGAAGGTTCTCTCTGGTTTCATTATCTGCACTCTCGTAGATAAATTTATCGTTTGCCTGGTTGAAAAGGTTGCACACTCTCTGCATTTCCACACAAGTGTAAAAAAGTTCTTTGGCAATATGTTTTAAAGCCTGCTGCTCGTTCATCTCTCTGATTTTTGGATCCAGCATCCCTCCGAAGTGGAACATGATACTGTCTCCTTCGATCTTATTCAAATACCCTCCATGCCGTTTCAAAACCCATTGGAAAGCAGTATAAAGACCGTTCAGTACACATTGATTTTCATTTGGACTCAAGAATTTGGAAAGGAATGTGTAATCGGCAATATCGATAAACCCTATCCCTACAATGTCGGTTGTCGATTGTTTTGGAATCTCACCGATTGCAAAAATCGTGTCGATAAGTTGTTTTGGAAGATAATACTCTTCTATCTGCTTTCTGAATATTATTTCTCTGGTTATATTTTTAAGCTCTGTTTTTGAAGCGTCTCCGCCGGTTTCTTTTTTTGAACTTTCGAGATTTGTAATTATCTCCTTTACGGCAAGGATATCGGGATCGGATGAATGCTGGTAACCGTTGTAATGCAGAAGGCTTACAAGGTATTTCGAGGCATCCGCCGGGTTTTCTACAAACTTTTCTCGGATCTGGATAGCATGTTCTAAAATTTGTCCCGGAGAGAATCTCTCTGTGTCTACTTCTCCGGTTGTATTTCGATAAGTGCGCACTTTTTTCTCTCTCTATTTTTTAGTTTATCCTAGTGTTATTTCATTTTCAAGAGAAAAATGTTATACATATGAGAGTGCCTCCGCAGGAACTTTTCGATAAAACTTTTATCAGAGCTATTAAAGATTACTTTCTCTTTATAGAGAAAAACTACCCAAAGAAGACTCTTATCAAGTTGGTCGGTGATAGGTATTTACTAAACAAAACTCAAAGAACAATTCTCTACCGTGGAATATTCAAAAAAAAGGAAATAAAAAGAAGAAAAAAAATGAAGGCTCGAAAGATTTCTGGAAAAGATATTTTTGTAGACTGTTACAATGTTATATATACTATTGCAAATTATCTCTACGGCCGTCCAATGTACATTGGAAACGATAATTTCCTCCGTGATGCAGGGGATTCTCTGGGGAAGATTCCATACAACGATATTTTTTATAAATCTGTAGATATGGTCTTTGAATTTTTAAAAAAAGAAAACCCCCGTTCGGTCACTTTCTTAATCGATGAACCGGTTTCCTACAGCGGCGAGCTTGCCTTTGCTTTGAATAAGAGAATAGGGGAGCTTCCATTCAGGGGAATGGCGTTAACGGTAAAATCGCCTGACTACAGGCTTAAGAACATACAGGAAGGAGTTATAGCAACATCAGATTCCGCAATTATTGACAAGGCTAAAGTAAAAGTGTTTGATATGGCAAGAGAAATACTTAAAAGAAAATATAAACCCTGTTTTATACATCTAAAGAGATATTTATGATGAAAGTAATAGATTTTCATGCTCATGCCTTTCCTGATAAGGTGGCCGAGATGGCAATTCCCTCTCTTGAGAAAGAGAGAGACATAAGAGCTAAACTCGATGGAAAAGTCTCCTCCCTGTTAGATTCAATGGATTCTTCGGGTATCGATTCCAGTGTTGTTGCCTCAATAGCAACAAGACCCGAACAGTTTGGCTCTATACTGAATTGGTCAAAAGAAATCGTCTCTGATCGGATAATCCCCTTTGCCTCGGTACATCCGGATGATCCCGATGCACTCGTTCACATCGAAATGATAGCTTCTGCAGGGCTTAAAGGAGTAAAGCTACACCCCTACTACCAGAAGTTCACAGTTGACGAACAGAGAATGTATCCTGTTTATAAAAAACTGGTAGAATGTAATCTTATTCTTCTCTTACATACAGGTTATGACCTTTTTTTAGGATGGGAAAAGATAGCCAACCCTGAAAGGGTAATAAAGATTGCAGAGAACTTCCCGGATTTAAAGCTTGTAACTTCACACTTCGGAGCATGGCAGGATTGGGAGGATTCACGGAAATATATTCTTGGTAAACCAATTTATATGGATATTGCTTTCTCCATTCATTTATTGGGTCTTGAAAAAGCAAAGGAGTTTCTCATTACTCATCCGTCAGAATATATCCTCTTCGGGACGGATTCGCCGTGGGCCGATCAAAAAGAAACTCTCGATTATATAGATGCAATGAATCTGCAACAACACAGAAAGGAAAAACTACTATGGAAAAATGCAGAGAAGCTGCTGTCTTTAACGGATTAAACCCGTTTTAATCCCCGTCTTCTGGCCAGGGCAACCATCTCATCGTACTCCTTAAGGGTAATTCTTCTTACTAATTCCGGTTTCTCCTTTGCCCTATAGCAGGGTCTGTATTGATCCATTAGATTGAGATAGGTGTTTTTAGAAAGTCCGGCTATAAAATCAATTACCTCATCTGTGCCAGCAAGATTATGAGGTAGCACGAGATGTCGCACCAGAAGCCCCCGGTAGGCAACACCCCGATTGTCCAGTGTAAGATCCCCAACCTGCCTGTACATTTCCCCTATGGCGGTTTTCGCCACTATGGGATATCTCCTGGCTCCGCTTAATTCCCTGCCGACATTTTCTTCGGCATACTTGTAATCGGGCATATAAATATCGAATATCCCATCTAACAGTTCTATAGTTTTTAGAGCATCGTAGCCTCCGGAATTGTAAACAAGGGGAATGCGAAGACCCCTGGGGACTGCAATGAGGAGTGCCTTGAGTATCGCATAGACCATGTGGGAGGGTGTTACAAAATTTATGTTATGACATCCGATTTGTTGAAGATGTATCATCATGCCGGCGAGCTCCTCAAAGCTTATCTCCTTGCCATAACCAAGATGGGAGATATCGTAGTTTTGACAAAAAATACAGGATAAATTGCAATTTGTAAAAAAAATCGTACCCGAACCCCGGTAACCCACCAGCGGAGGTTCTTCACCAAAATGGGGACCGCAGGAAGAAACAATGGGAAGATAGCCGCTTCTGCAATCCCCCTCTTTGCTCTCGAACCTGTTTATACCGCAACTTTTAGGACAGAGTGTACATTTCTTAATAATTTCTTCGAATAAGGAGACTCTCTCTTTGAGTATACTCGATGAGAATAAGTCTAGATACGAAGGTTCCGTTTCTTTCATCTCTTTTTTTCTAAATAATGATAATTTAGCTCCATCAATTCCCATAGAGGGAGTGGATCAGAAAAGGAGGGTTGTCTACCTGCTGCAGCCTTTCCATCGCTTAAATTGGAGTCTCCTATATGCTCCACCACCCTATCCACAGATATTTTGCCTTCCATGGTTTCTTTAACCATAACGGCCACCACTGCAGCCTCTTCCAGAGACTGATCGAATAAATTGTCAAACGAATCAGTATGTTTTTCATTCTCGTCGAAAGGGTTTTTCCATTCCTTAAGTGAAAGGTTTAGAAAATCTATATTCCGGGGTAAATCGTGGGGGTGGAAAAGACTTAGCAGTCGCACAGGAGGTTTCTTCCCCTCTCTGTTATAAGCTCTGATTTGACTTTCAGTAGTAGTGGGATCGGTAAGTTTATAGAATCGAAGGGCATCTGAATATACATTTTTAAGGCAGTGCATATTAATAGCAGGGTTTTTTAAATCTGGATATGTATTTTGAAGCGAAAATAGTAAAAGCTCCGGGATCTCTGTCTCTAAAAATCTGCCTTTCATATAGGAGAAGAAATTATAATTCTTTACCTCAACACCCTTTCTGCGCTTGAGGGTAAGAACATCGAGAACTCTCTCGAAAAAGGGATGACATCTGTAAAACTTCCTGGTCGCCTTCCGACCCGGCTCTACCCATCCTGAAAAATATATAATAAATGGATGGGTTTTTCTGTCTAAAATTGCATGGGTGGAAAATCCGATTATAAAAGCGCCCATATCGGAATTCCAGGTTTTGCCGAGAGATAGGGCATAACGAATCATATAACCCACGAGAGTACCGTAACCCGAGGAATGGACAATTTTGCCATACTTGAAGCAATAGGGTCTGCTTTTTCTGTTGTGATAAAAAATATCCGGCCCCTGGGCGGCAAAACTGATAAGTTTCTCGTGGTCTTTATAAAACTCTTCGCCTTTACGGGGGAATGCCTTTTTTATTACTTCTTCTGCAAATATTTGATGTGTTATATGTGCCGGCATATCTTTTTGATAGGATAATAATTTTTAAAACAACATACAACACCTAAAGCATAGGATATAATTCGTTTAAAATAGCTTATATTTTTTCGGAACGAATCAACAATAGTTTATCTCCCTAAAATTATATCAACTAAGGTTGATGGTTTATACGGGAAAATTAAACCTACCCAGAGTATGGATCTAATTTTTAAAAGTTTCCCACTATATTTTTTATACCCTTTAGCCTTACCGCTTATTGATTCCTGTCTTGCTTTTTCTTTTCTCGCCAGAGCTTAAGCAGTTTAATGAGCAGTTTATGATTTACCACCTCACCATAACGATCTTCCAGAACCCTTTTTATTCTGGGGTATCCGTATTCTGGATGTTCCCTGATAATCGATTCTATCACCAAAATTATCTCCAGTTGAATGCGAGGGTGGCGGAGCTTACAATGGAGAACAGCAACAACCGTGCATTTGAGCTTTCTGCAGGCAGGGTCAGGGAACTCCTCGATGAGGCGGAAACTGTCATGGCCTCCATCGAGGAGAAAAACGAGGAGGATCTTGTAAGGGATAAGATGGCCAGTGATGAAAATTACAATAACGCACGCAATATGCTCCTTCTTCTGGCCGGCATAAGCATATTCTTCGGAGTTATGGTTGCCATGTGGATTACCTTAAGCATAAACCGTAGTATATCTGCTGCGGTACTGGCCACAAAGACTGTGGCTTCAGGAGACCTTACCAGTGATGTGGAGATTACCAGCAGGGACGAGACAGGGGACCTGCTTGGGCACATGAAGGAGATGGTAGAGAGAGGCTGCGTCAGGTGGTCTCGGATGTAACCAGCGGTACGGCGAATGTTGCCTCCGGAAGCCAGCAGCTCAGCTCCACTACACAGCAGGTATCGCAGGGCTCAACCTCCGAGGAACTGGCCGCCCAGTCCGAACAGCTCAAGGCTACCATAAGCTTCTTTAAAGTGAAGGAGAACGGTGGAGGTGTAAAACTTCTGTTAGACCAAAGTCTTAAAACTGCACATAGAGTTTCCGACAGTCCACATGGAAAAACCAACAAAAAGGAAGTAAAAATTGCCCATCCCGGGCAAGAGTCAGTTAAACTGGATCATGGGACAGGAATCACTTTAAAAAATGCTAATAAAGACGATAGGGGGAAACCATCCGGGGGGTCTATCTCCGATGATGACCATAATTTCGAAGAGTTTTAAATAAAAGAAGGTAGACTGACCTGCCACAGTCACCTTTACTAATTTTCGGTATACCCGGCTATAAAAGATGGGCATACCTCTTTTTTAATAGTCAATTTTATAAACTTGCTCACCAACAGATTGAAAAATTTTCATCTTACCTGGTAGTATTTGTTCATGAAAAGAATAATCCTTTTTGCATTACTGCTGGGAGCAGCCGGAATTGTGGTCGGATATTTACTCTTTGCCGAAGTGGGAGGTAAATATGTCGATGTAACTTCCCTGATCTTTCCTGGTAAAAACTTTTTCGAAAGAGTCTCCAGGGCTGTAACAGGAGTGGAGGAGATCAGAAGAAAGATTCTTATCACCGGAGCAGCCGGAGCCGGATTGGGAATAGTGCTGGGCATAATTTCCCGAAAGTCCTGACTTCAGCCTCGAGGGGCTTTTTCCGGGTCTACCGGTTTACCGTCCTTGAATACACTAAAAAAGAGTATGGGTTTATCCTCATGAGGGTTTATTCCTAACTTTCCTATTTCCATACCAGGATTGACAAAATCACCTACTCTGACCAGGATTGTATCATTTCCTCCGTAAAGATAAATATATCCTTCTGCAGATTTTACCAGAACAACCTTTCCAAATCCTCTGTATGGACCTGCCCAGACAACCTGTCCCGTGGTTACAGAAACAACAGAATCACCCTTTTCTCCCTGGATTTCGGCACCGCTGAGTTTACCCGATTTAATCGTTCTTGTACCATGATGGGGCCAGAAAGGGGTTTGCTTATCTGTTTTCTCTTTTTTTAGAGCTACGGACTGAACCTCACTCTGAGTTTCATTATGTTCCTGAGGTAAAATAAGATGATCCCCTGCTTTCAACAGGTAGTCCCTATCAAGATTGTTTATTTCCATCAAGTGAGAAACCGTGGTGTTATGCTTTTTTGCTATGCTATAGAAGGTATCACCTTTTTCTACAACATAGACCGAAGGAATAAGGAGAGGTGTACCTATTTTCAGGTTTGTGGGATCTTCTATTTTGTTTATCTCGAGAAGTTTTTCTGCAGAGATATTATATCGCCTCGAAATGTTGTAAATCGTCTCACCTTTCTTGATTAGATGAATATATTCTGCGGAGATATTTCCGGTGATCAATACCATAAGCAGATAAAAGAGTTTTCGCGTATTCATAGAATCATTTTTATGTTCGGAAGGAGTGGGTAAAAACTATAAGATTTTCTGCCGGAGACCGGACTTGAACCGGTACGGACATTTGTATGTCCGGGGGATTTTAAGTCCCCTGTGTCTACCTATTCCACCACTCCGGCAGTACTAATTTAATTAATACTACTTCAGGCTTCATTATTTGGTCAAGCTACTCTTTTCTCTCATACAAAGATTCAATATAAGATTTTGTATTCTCCAGCTCGAAATGACTAATTGTACACATGCCTTCGAGAACAACACCATCCTGTATTATCAGTTCCGGTGTCTTGATATTCCCTAGCACTCTGGCAGTGGAAAGTAACAGTATTCGAGTGGTTGCAGTAATATTGCCGATAACAACGCCCTCAACTACCACACTCGTTGCCGTGATATGAGACTTCACCCGCCCTTTAGGTCCAATTTGCAAATGTTCTACATGGAGAATTTCCCCTTCAAATCTTCCGTCAATTCGAAGATTCCCTTTTATTGCAAACCTCCCTTCAAACTCTGATTTTTCTCCTATTAGAGTATTGGCTTCTAGATCAATTTGCACCTCAGATTCTCCCTTTTGTCGAAAACTTTCTCCTATGAAAATTTAAGTACTTATGAAAAAAAAGCCCTCTGTAGAGGGCTTAACAGTATTTCTTTCCTTCCACATTTCTATCCTACCAGGAATCGGGAAGATCATCCCTGTCGCGGGTTTCTTCTGAGAATAGATCAGTTACCACACGCAGTGCATCAAAATAAATATAATAGTTACCATACGATTCCATTGGATCCGTTTCAATTTTAAACCCCTCTATTGTTATACCTGTCTTATTAGAGTAATGGTAATCTTTCTGAACGATATGCGGTGGTATTGCTACTGTAAGCTTCTTCCATCCGGAGAAGTTTAATTTTCCCATGGTTATTTCGGCCGCTTTGCCGAAATAGTCGGAAATAAGAAGTTTGAGCATATGATTCATGTTTCTGCCAACTACCCAGACAGAAACGGTCTTGCAAATACCCTCTACGGGCAAGGGTTTGACAGGCTTTATAACAAATGTCCTCATACCACGGGCAAAAAATTGAACTTTTACACCAAGCACATACTTGTCCTGCTCCTCGATGCCTGCCTCTACTTCTCCCGGGATAGGCTTTTTATCAAGAGGCCCTCCTTCAAACCGTCTCAATGTTATAAGACCTTCGTCCCTGGCCATCACTCCATACCAGAAGGCTGGATCCTCAAATTTTGAAATAGATACCTCCTTCAGTGCCTGCTGGGCTGTATCGATGCCTATCATCTCCGGTTGAGGCTCCCCTGCTGCTTCTACTCTTTCCTGGGCAACTAAATAAACTGCAGAACAAAAAATTAATAATAAATAAATTATTGCCTTTTTTAATAATTGCATTGGCTTTACTCCTCTTTGTGTTACTACTGCCATATAGTTGTTATCATTTATTATTGCCACCCCAGATTTCACTCAAACGGGTTACCAGATCATCACCATCGAAACGAGGTATAAAAACATCTGTAAGCACTTTAATGTGGTCTAGAAATATTACATAGTCATCGACCCTTTCTCTGGGAGTGGTCCAGAGTACGAGCTTTACCAGTTTAAGTTCTCTGGAAAACCCTTGAGAAGTGAGGTAACCACCTGTTTGAGGTATAGTGCCTGGTACATCGACCTTAAGATTCTTCCATCCGGTAAAATTAATGTCGCCCAATTTGAGTGTATGCACGATCCCCTTATAATCCAGGAGGTGTACCTCAAGGTAGTAGTTGTAATTGGAGCCCCACACCCACATATCGATTGATTTAACCTTTCCAGGGATGGTTATCGGCTTCAGATTGCCCTCCTGATCTGCAGGAATAAACTCGAGAAAATTGTACCCCTGCCGATCCCACTTTGCGGCAACTCCCAGCACTTTGAGATCGAGGCCCTCCTTGTTTGCACCGAACAGTGCTTCGGGCCAGGCATCAACAAAGCTTGATTTTGGAAATCCTTCAGTGATGAACTTACTGCCCCTGACTATCCATATGCTCTCTTCCGGATTATCGAAACTCTCGATAACTCTGGAAACAAGATTGACTGTAGTATTCTCAGCCATCATCGGAGAGGTAAAAATAAATATGAAGAACAGAACAAGGCAGCAGAATTTAAGTCCGCCTTTTTTCATCATTAACTCCTTTTCTTAACACAAATTGAAAGAATTAACAAAGTTTTATAGATTGAATTATATTTCTATCGTAATTTTTTGTCAAACATTTTTCTTTAAACTTCGAATATATGCCTCCTCGGCAAGATAAGAGCTTCGAACATAAGGTCCTGCAACCACCGAAGAAATACCCTGTTTTAAAGCAAGCTCCTTCAGCTGTTCAAACTCTTCCGGTTTATAATATTTTTTTACTTCGAGGTTTTTCATGGTTGGTTGAAGGTACTGCCCCATTGTGAGAATTTCAACACCTGCTTCGGTTAAATCTTTGAAAAGTTGTTCAAGATCTTCTCTTGTTTCACCAAGACCTAACATAATTCCCGATTTAACCACCGTTCTTCGCTTCGATTTATCAGAAGCGGTCTTTAAAAGCTTAAGGGATCGTCTGTAATCTGCCCCTTTTCGTACAGTTGGATAGAGCCGTTCAACGGTTTCGACATTGTGTGCAAAAACTTCGATAGGAAGTCTCATGATCTTATCTATGCATTCCCGATTTCCTCCAAAATCGGGAACAAGCAGTTCGATTTTTATCCCCGGAACTTCCCTCTTTATATCCTCTACCACCCTTATAAAATGATCGGCTCCACCATCGCCCAAATCATCTCTGGTAACAGATGTAATAACACAGAATCTAATCCCGGTTTTTTTTATATATTCGGCAATTTTCTCCCCTTCCTCCATATTCGGATAAGCTGGAATGCCGTGATTTACAGAACAAAAACCGCAGTTTCTGGTACAAATGTCTCCCAGTATCATGAAAGTGGCTACGCCTCTACTGTAACATTCGGATAGATTTGGACATCTGGCCGAGGTGCAGACTGTATGAAGGCCCAGGAAGGTTATTGTTTTCCTGGTGTTAAGCACATCGGAATTAAGAATTTTTTCTTTTCTTAACCATTCAGGTCGTCTACTTGTATTTTTTAACATTTTGCTCCTCGAAATTTTTAAAGAGTTCCAGATTTTTCCCGGAAAGGTCCTTTCCCGGAATCAATTTAGCTGGAACTGTCATGACTTTCTCTTCCTTTATCTCGGATATTTTAATTATCTCTTTGAATGCTGTGTTCAGGTCTTCTTCCACGGAAAGGAGAACCCTGTCTGAATATTTTTGCGAATGGGCAATGTTTTCTGTAATTATCATCGACTCGTCTTTCGCCAGTATTTCCATGCATTGAGGGTTTAGAGATGAAGCGGCGAGTAGAATCAGAGATACATTGCGGGTTTGAAACTCTCGTAAAAAGTTGTTTGCATCTGAGAAGTCATCGAGACTTTCTATTTTTCTAATAATTAATTCAGCTTCCTGAGATACCTGTAAAAAACCTTTCTTAAATGCTTCAAGTTCTTCTTCGCGCTCTTCTGTTGAAGTATAAAATAACACACCGACGTAAAACTTCTCAGATCTCTTTGCTTTAATCATTTCATTTAATAAGTTTCCCGAAAAAATACCCGCACGATTAAATGCTTCTCTACGATCAAAATATAAAAAATGTGTATTATCGTTCTTCTTTTCCGGTTTCCCGCCGAGGACGATAAATGTTTTTTGTGGAAACTCATCTGCAAGATCATTTGCTATTTCTCCCATCAAAGGGGTGAAAACGTAGAGTTCCGCTTCGATTCCTCTTATTTTTTTTCTTAATAGCTCAAAATCGTCTATCCTTTCTACCTTCTCGAAAACAATACGTTTGTCATGCTCTCTGGCAATTCGCTTAATCTCTTTTTTGATCTTACTCTGATTAAAATCCAGAAAGGAAAGCAAATTTTTAGATTCCCTTTCGGTAGTTAAATAGATCTCCCAGAAAAATTTATCTGAGAAAAAAACAATATCGGGACCGAAGCATCCAGAGAGGAGAAATATTAAAAATATCAGAGTAAAAAATAATTGAACTCTGGATAGATCAATTTTCCTCACAAAATTAGATTACCATGGGCACAAGGCTCTTGACAACTGCAGTTGCAAAACATAAGATTTTTTGCAATATACAACCACAATATATCTTAAAATTGCGGTCGTAGATTTCAATACAGATTCACTAATTACAGAGGAAGGAGAAGATTATGATTTCTTACAAAGAACTGGGGCTTTCTAACACAAAAGAGATGTTCAAACATGCAATGATCAATGGTTATGCCGTTCCCGCCTATAATTTTAATAATATGGAACAGCTACAGGCAATAATTTCTGGATGCATGGAGAGCCATTCTCCCTTAATTCTTCAGGTCTCAAAAGGAGCGAGAAAATACGCAAATGAGACTCTTCTACGTTATATGGCCCAGGGAGCCATGGAAATTATTAAGTCGTCAAACTCAAAAATCCCCGTTGCACTGCATCTTGATCACGGCGATTCATACGAGCTGTGCGTATCCTGTATAGAACACGGCTTCTCCTCCGTTATGATAGACGGTTCTTCCCTTCCTTTTGAGGAAAATACAGCCCTTACCAAACGAGTAGTAGAGTATGCACATGGTTACGATGTAACTGTAGAAGGAGAACTAGGAGTGCTATCCGGAATAGAAGACGAGGTCTCCCACGAGAAATCCCATTATACCAATCCAGACGATGTGGAAGAGTTTTTAGAGAAGACCGGGGTGGACAGCCTGGCCATATCCATAGGGACATCTCATGGAGCGTACAAGTTCAAGCTGAAACCCGGAGAGGAGTTCCCTCCGCTGCGTTTTGATATTCTTGAAGAAATCGAGAAGAGAGTTCCCGGTTTCCCTATTGTACTTCATGGTGCTTCTTCTGTGCTTCAGGAATATGTTAAAATGATAAACGAAAATGGAGGGAATTTAGAGGGTGCTGTGGGTGTTCCCGAAGACCAGCTCCGCAAAGCAGCTAAATCCGCCGTTTGTAAAATCAATATAGATACCGATGGGAGGCTTGTAGTAACTGCTATTGTGCGTAAAATATTTAATGAAAATCCAAAAGAGTTTGATCCGAGAAAATACCTTGGACCTGCACGTGAAGAGTTAAAAAAAATGATAATAAGAAAAAACAGAGAAGTGCTCGGTAGTGCAGACAGATATTAAGCTTTCCTAACATTTCTCATGGTCCGGTTGAAAGCAAAATGTAGAAAGTAAAACAACGTAACCGAACCAACTACCAGAAAGGCTGTAAGAGAGACTGCAGAAAGTATGTAGTTTAGCCTGTACAAGAGAGAGACCGCAGCAGTGATTGCGGGGAAAATGATTACAGATAAAAATAGTAGATACCTCCCCCAACCTTCCACATAAAAAGCCTTCCCTGCGGTAACCGAAACATATAGGATCAGCGCTATCCTTAAAAAAGGAATCAGAAACAGAATATAGATGTTATATTTTCCGTAATAAATAAGGAGTTCCGCCGGACTTATCAGTGTATAAAATCCCGACATGTAAGAGAGAACTCCCACTGTTGAATGATTAGAGTTGGATGTAAAGATAATTGAAAATGTAATGAAATAACCGATAATAGCAAAGAAAAAGAAAAGGGCATGATCAAAGAAAAGGTGGAAAAGGTATATCCTGGCATGGGGAAATGTTGCGGGTAACTCTCTTTTAAGAAACAGTAAAACAACAACAAGAGGGGAAACAACTATCAGTCCCCTGAAGTACTTAATCCACAGCTCATCCCGACTTATTTCCTCCCGGGGCAAAAACGAAAGTATTGATAGGAAGAACAGAGGTAAAGCAAAAATAGCAAATATACTCATAGATTCACCATTGTAAAAATACAGTGAGGTTCGGTTTTTTTCAACCTTCTAAATGCTAAAATTAAAATGAAGAAAGCATTTCCAGTTCGTAACGGTTTACGACCCAGTTCTTATGTTTCTGTTCTTCGTAAGCCAGACTTGTGAAAAAGAAAGCTATGTTTCTGTCCCTTGCCATTGATGAGAGGTTGGAATAGAGTTTGCTCATCTTCTCTTTCTTATCTATCAGAAAAAGGAGAAAGTCGTTCTGACTAATAGATTCGGAATATTTTTTATCCGAAACATATAGTTTAAGACTGAACTCCCTATCTTTCCAATCGGCAAAGGCATAAAGGAGAGAAGGATTTTTCTTTATTTCGATAAGCCGCTTTTTATGTTCTTTTTCCTGGTCGAGAAGAGAGTATAGGAGCTGTTTCAGACTCTGATTATCCGTTTTTTTTATATAAGAAATATATGTATTCTCAATTTCAATCTCTAAAGAAATGATCCGGTCTAAAGTTTTATCTATATCCAATAATCCTTTTCTCCTTTCTCTTTTATAATTAAATTATAACATCATACTATATTTTATCCAACACATATAATCGCCAGTATACCATTTGACTCTTTTTAAAAGGGCTGGTAAAATCAATCCCGTCTCGGATTTACACAAAATCTTTTAAAAAAATGCAAGGAGGCAGATTGGCTACAAAAGAAATACGATTAAATGAAAAAATTCGTGCAAGGGAGGTCAGGTTAATTGACGAAAATGGAAGTCAGCGCGGAATAATGCCGATAGTGGAAGCTCTAAACATTGCCAGGGAAGCAGGGCTCGATCTAATAGAGGTTGCCCCAAATGCCAACCCACCGGTATGTAAAATCCTGGACTACGGCAAATACAAGTTCGATTTAGAAAAAAGGAACAAAGAATCGAGAAAGAAGCAAAAAATGTTGAAGATGAAAGAAATACGAATGCAACCAAAAATAGAGGTGCACGATCTTACTTTCAAGACCAAGCATATAAAGGAATTTCTGGATGGAGGAAATAAAGTAAAGGTTACGGTTAGATTCAGGGGTAGAGAGATGGCCCATACAGAACTGGGAAAAGAAGTTCTGGATAAGGTAATCGATATCCTTGGAGATTATTGCAATGTAGACAAGAAGCCCACAATGGAAGGACGTTTTATGTCCATGATTTTAAGCCCGAAAACTAAAAAATAATTTACATAAAGAGGTTGATAGTTATGCCAAAATTGAAAACTAAAAGAAGTGCTGCAAAGCGTTATTCCTTTACTGCAAGCGGTAAGGTTAAATATAAGCGACAGGGTCTTCGCCATATTTTGACCAAAAAAAACAGAAAGAGAAAAAGAAGACTGCGGAAACCAGGAATACTCGATCATACAGAGGTTCGCAGAGCAAAGAAATTAGTGCCTTACACTTAAGAGAGGAGGGGAAAATGCCAAGAGCAACGGATGGAACGAGAAGAAAAAAAAGAAGAAAGAAGCTACTCAAACAGGCCAAAGGGTATTGGGGGAGAAGAAGCAATCTTTACCGAACGGCCAAAGATGCAGTTGCAAAATCGCTGATGTATGCATACAGAGACAGAAAAAGACGAAAGAGAGATTTCAGACGATTGTGGATAACCAGGATCTCTGCTGCATGTAAAAATGAAGGGCTTACCTATTCCAGGTTCATAGAGGGTTTAAATAAGGCCGGAATTAAAATAAACAGAAAGGCTCTATCCAACATGGCAATAGAAGATCCTAAAGCATTTAAAGCGCTTGCAGAGGAAGCCAAAGAAACAATAAAGGTCTAATTTTGGAGAAAAAGTTCATGATAACATTAGATCAAATAAAAGAGCTGGATATAAAGGTTCAAAAGGCTTTAAACCTTATATCCAGCTTAAGAGAGGAGAATAATTCTCTAAAAGCAAAGCTCGGAAAATACCAGAAAAGAATCGAAGAGATGGAAACTTTGATAACAGAGTTTAAAAACGACCAGGATGAAATTGAACAGGGCATTATGAATGCCCTCGCCAAACTGGATCAACTGGAAGAAGATATTACAATCGATGAAGCTTCAGAAGAAAAAGAAACAGAAGAGCCGGAAGAAACGGAAGAAGAAATAGAAGAACCTGAAAAGCAAGACGGTTCGACTTCTGAGTTAGACATCTTCTAACTTATTTTGTATAAATCATATCGCAATCTTCGATCGCAACGTAAGGTAGATTGCAATGTGTTATTGGCTAAGGTAGATTTTGTTTTTTCACGTTTAAAAATTTTAGTAAAAAAACAAAATCTCGACTTTAAAGAGCATAACTCTTCCTTCTGGTGAGTTTGTAAGGTGAGGAATCTTAAAAGCAATGGCTAAATCTACTATCAGGATCCAGTTTCTGGGGGCTTCGTTCACCATACAGTCAGACGAAGATCAGGAATATATGAACAGAGTCCTCTCCTATTTTAAAGAGAATGTAGATAAAATTCAGCGAACTCTAAATGTTAAAGACCCCCTTAAATCCTCTATTCTTTCCGGCCTTTTTATCACAGATGAGCTTTTTAAAGAGAGAGAAAGAACCAGAGATAGGCTGAAATTTAATATAGAAGAGTATTCTGAAGCTGGGGAAATTGCACATCGAATAATCAAAAGAATCGATGAGAGTCTTTAAAAAGCTCTCTGTATTGGAGCGAAATAGAAGAGATTGTCTCTCTTGTTTTAAGACCGCAATATTTCTTCTCTATCAATCTTATCATAATTACAACCTTCCACGGTTACAATTCTCGATGCGATCAGATTTGCAAGCTTTCCACATTTAATAAGCTCGTGACCACTCAAAAATGCGTATAGAAAACCTGCAGCAAAAGAATCTCCTGCTCCAGTTGTGTCCACTGCGGATACCTTCTCTCCGGAGACTTTTATTTCTTTCTCATTGCCTTTCTTTATTATGCAACCCTCTTCCCCGGTTTTCATTACAACTATATTGGCAAATCCCGATATAGAATCGATTATCTTCTCGTCAATCGATTGACCGGTCATAACCGAGAGCTCCTCTCTGTTCCCAAAGAGAATGTCAACTTTTCCGGGAAGCCAGGAACAAAGCTCTTCCCCATAACGGTGAACAACAAAAGGATCGGCGAGGTCGAAGGAGACTATAATCCCTCTATCCTTCGCTTCAACAATACAGCTTCGGGCTGCTTCTTTCTGATTTTCTGTATCCCACATATATCCTGCTATATGAAGGCATCGCGTATTATGAACTACCTTAAAATCGATGTCGAGTTTTGATAATTCCCTGCTCGCTCCCAGATAAGTAAACATGGTGCGTTCATGATCTGGTGTTACCAGTATTGCAGATACTCCTGTAGCAGCTCTCTTTTTTGCAAGAAATGGCTTTACACCGAGGGAGTTAAACATGGTACTTAAGTTTTTACCCTCTTTGTCATCACCGACTGCCCCTATATAGGCAGGGATACCCAGCGGACCGTTCTTTCCGCACAACCATGAAAATCCTCTCAATGTATTGGCACAACTTCCCCCGGGCAGGATAGTTTCATCTGATATTTTGTCCAGGATTTTCTTAACAATCCCGGAATCTACAAGATTCATCGTACCTGGTTCGGCATTGAATTCTTTGAAAGATTCGTAATCTGTACGCATGATCAGGTCCATCAGTGGATTACCTATTCCTACCACGGAAAACATAAAACCTCCATGAATCTGTTCTCCCCATTGACAGGGGGGTAGAAAATCACAATACTATAATAAAGCATTATGGCAGTTATTACTACTCAGCAGATTACCAAATATTATACTCTTTATAAAAACATCGAAATCACATTTACTAAAGAAATAATAAAGGCAATAGGACTTATTACCCAGCAGATCTTTTTAAAATGCCTGGGAGATTACTGGCCCTGTATAATATATTCTTCATCAATGACAGAGGCAAAGGTAATTGCCAATCTGGATGCACCTTCCTTTGAAAAAATAAGAAAGGCAAATAATTTGGTTTCTCTGCGTTTCAGTTTCAAGAAGAACGATAAGGCCAACAATCCCCTCACTTTCTTTGTAGCGGCGAAAGTAACCGGGTTTAGTCCCTATAAACAGGATAACCGTAGTCTTAACTTCATAAATCTTTCATACACAAATCGTCCTCCCGATGATCTAATCGAGATTCTCGGCACTCTTCTCGAGGTAAATATCAACTCCAAAAAAAGAAAGGAAGAACGAATTCTCATCACCCAGGAGAGCATGAGAAGGCTTAAAATAAAATCAAAGGAAGTTGAGGTGCTTATTCAGGAAGTGCCAAGAAAGGGAATACTGCGGGATTTGTCTTTCTCGGGTGCTAAAATAATTGTACTCGGTATAGGTAAATTCATTGTAAACAAAGAGGCAGTTTTAAAAATTGAGCTTGAAGAACAGAGAAAAGTATTTAAGCTTAGAGGCAAAGTAATCAGGTATGAACCTGTAGAAAGCCGTAAAGATCTTTCTGCAATAGTTATATTGTTTCATGAGCAATCAATTCCTCTTGATTACAAGATGTTAATTAATGATTATTTAATTATGAGTAAAAAGACTATGGAATCTTGACAAAAACACTAATATGGCATGTTCTAATCAAAAAGATGATCCTCTCTCCAACATAGTTTTTATCTCCATTCCGGAGACTCTCAGAAGGACAATAGGAGACTTTGAAATTGATCCATCCATACTCCTTCCGGTGGAAATTCCATCTGGAAAAGAGAAGTTTAGACTTGAAGATCTCTCATGGGAAATGATTATTGCCGCCATGCTAAAAATTCTTGCCTACAATCCCCAACATAAGGATGCCTCATATTACCGTTCTTTTATCCTAACCGTAAAACCGGAAATTGTAGAAGAACTTAACTATACTGCAATTTTCAAGGCTCAAAACAGGGACTTTAACATAGCAGAAGAGATTTTTCTATCTCTCGTCAATTTAAACACAAAAGATGTTAACCCTCTTCTGAATCTTGCCCTTCTCTATGAACAGAGGGCAGAAGAGTTTGAGAAGAGAGGAAGCCATGAAATGAAAGAGAACTACATGGAAAAAGCCTTTATAACCTATAAAAAGGCTATTTCTCAGTTTCCGGATTCTCCCGAAACCAATTTCTATGCAGGTCACTTTTTTATTAAAATCCACAACTATGAAAAAGCGGAAAGCCATTTTCTTAAATATTTGGAGAATCCAACGGATGAAAGAAAAAGAGAAAAGGCAGAAAAAATAGTTATGCAAATCGATTCTTACAAGAGGAGGGACAGTTTATTTAAAGAAGCCTATGATTACATCCGCATGGGAAAGGAAGAGAAAGGGATAGAAAAAATTAAACTGTTTCTGAAATCCAACCCCAACATACCCAATGGATGGTTCTTACTCGGATGGGGGTATAGAAGGCTAAAGAGTTTCGAAAAGGCAAAAGAAGCCTTTTTAAAGGTGATTGAGTTGGGTCAGAAGGATGTTGATACACTAAACGAACTCGCCATCTGTTATATGGAGTCGGAAGATTATAAAAACAGTAAAAGTTGTCTTAAAGAAGCACTTAAAAAAGAACCGGAAAATGTGAAAATAATCTCCAATCTTGGAATTCTTTCTCTGAAGGAGAAGAATATTGAAGAAGCAAAGGGGTATTTCAGAACAGTTCTGGAGATCGATCCCGAAGACTCCATTGCAAAACAATATCTATCTTATCTGGAA